>JBPCWB010000577.1:0-4490 GCA_051009955.1 Hyphomicrobiaceae bacterium
ACGTTCGACAGACCGATGAAGACAACAGTCGCGATATCCCAGAAGGAGACATTGGCTGCCCACCCGTTGACGCGGCCAGACCACCGAATGATCATGTCCGCAGTTGAAGGAGATTCTGCCGAAATCGAAGCTAGCTATTCGGCAGAAGATGACCCAGGCTGTTTCAAAACGCGAATGCTGATACGATTCCCTCGCGACAATGCGGGGGCATGTGATGAAGCGGTTCATCGAAGGCCAGGAACGGGATCAGGCGACACTGTTTCCGGAGTGCTTGGAAGACTGGGTTGATGAAGACAATCCGGTTCGCGTGATCGATGCCTTTATCGATAGTCTTGATCTTGGTGCATTGGGATTTACGGGTGTTGATCCCAAGGCGACCGGTCGGCCAGCATATCATCCGGCCATTCTCCTCAAGCTTTACGTCTACGGCTATCTCAATGCGGTGCAATCGAGCCGTCGGTTGGAGCGAGAAGCCGGTCGCAATGTCGAAGTGATGTGGCTTCTCGGACGACTTGTTCCTGATCACAAAACCATCGCCGAGTTCCGTAAGCACAGCGGTCCGGCCATTCGCAAAGTGTGCGTGCAGTTTGTCGAGCTGTGCCGCAGGCTTGGTCTTCTCTCACACGCCAGCGTTGCTATCGATGGCAGCAAGTTTAAAGCGGTCAACAACCGTGACCGTAACTTTACTGCCGGTAAGATGAAGCGGCGCATGCAGCAGATTGTCGAAAGCGTTGGGCGCTATATCCATCAACTTGAAAGCGCCGACCGTCAGGAACAGACGGACGCCATCGTGATGCGAAAGACGCGTCTGAAAGAGAAGATCGCGAAGCTCAAAGATGAGATGGGACGCCTGGAGGCCCTGAATGAGCACCGCTGCACTGAACCCGATCAACAGATCTCACTGACGGATCCTGACGCACGTTCAATGGCAACAAGCGGGCGTGGCTCCGGCGTTGTCGGCTACAACGTTCAGGTGGCCGTCGATACTGAAAACCATCTGATTGTCGCGCATGATGTCACGATGACCGGCAATGACACGTCCCAGCTGGCACGGATGTCAAAGCTCACCAAAGCCACACTCGATGTTGATCACCTGGACGTCGTGGCGGATCGCGGTTACTTCAACAGCCCCGAGATCCTGGAATGTGCGGATGCCGACATCACGGTCACCCTGCCCAAGCCACAAACTTCGAACAACAAGAAGCGGAACCTCTTCGTCAAAGCCGATTTTCGCTACGACGCGGACAAGGATGTCTATATCTGTCCCGCTGGCGAGCAACTTCGGCGTCGCCTGAAAACGCAAGAGAAGGGACTGACGCTCTTTCGCTATTGGACCAATACTTGCGCTCAGTGCCCGATTAAAAAGCAATGCACGACGGGCAAGGAACGCCGCGTGACGCGATGGGAACAAGAACATGTTCTGGAAGAGGTGCAGCGACGGCTGGACGAAAATCCGCAAGCCATGCGCACCCGCCGCGAGACGGTCGAACATCCCTTCGGCACCATCAAAGCACGTATGGGCGCGACACACTTTCTGATGAAGCGATTGCACAACGTAAAAACCGAGATGTCGCTCGCCGTGCTCGGCTACAATCTCACCCGCGTCATCAACATCGTCGATGTCGGACCGCTGATCGCCGCGATGCGGGAGTTCTTGAGCTTGTTTTTCGCACAGCATGCGCTGTCCGCGCTTCACATCGCCCTCAGAACCTCACTGAGGCCGTTTCGTCTCGAAACTCCCCGAACTTCTTGCGTTCCGTGATTTATGAAGCAATGTCATGGCCGAACTGCGGTTTTGAAACGACCAAGACCCACAACAGTCTGTGTGCGGGCTGCTGGCTGGATATCCGCTTTATCACGCACCCGCTGTGCGATCGCCTTGGCATACCGTTGCCATTTGACCCCGGCGGCGGCCCAATCCTGTCAGCCGCCGCATTAGCTAAAGAAACCGACTTCGAGCGGACGCGTGTGGTGGCCCACTATTCCGGTGTCATGCGCAAGCTCATTCACCTATTCAAATATGCCGATCAGCATGCGCCGGCGCAGCTGTTCACGGCATGGATCGAACACGCGGCATCGGAATTGATCAGCGATGCGACAGTCATCGTTCCCGTACCCCTGCACTACACGCGCCTGTTGTCTCGCCGCTTCAATCAGTCTGCGATAATCGCACGGAGACTAGCCGTCCGAACAGACCGCCCAGTCGTTGTCGACGCCCTCGTTCGACGGCGAAAAACAGCGTCGCAGGTCGGATTGACTCGAGACCAGCGGCGCCGAAACTTGCGCGGCGCATTCGCTGTTCGCGATTCCGGTGTCCCCGGCATCAAAGACCAGAACGTTCTCCTGATCGACGATGTGATAACGACCGGGACGACGGTCGAAGCTTGTGCAAGATCATTGAAACGGTGCGGCGCACGGCGTATTGACGTTGCCGCTCTGGCCTTGGTGAGTGATGAGGCGCGCATTAACCTTTGAGTCGCGTAACCTCAACTAAAATATGAATGTGTTTTGGGCAAAACGGCAATATGTTAAGAAATTCGACCTATCTATTGGATCAAAGTGCACCTACATAGGCCTCGACAGCACGTGCAACAACTGCGGACGACGTCCTGATGCCGAAAGTGACGATCTACACCACCATGCTGTGCCCCTACTGCGTCATGGCCAAGCGTTTACTGAAGCAAAAGGGCGTTGCCTTCGAAGAAATCAATATCGGAATGAGCTCATCGAACCGCAATGAGATGTGTCAGAGAGCCGGTGGGCGCCACACGGTTCCGCAAATCTTCATTGACGATACACACGTCGGCGGCTGCGACGAGTTGTACGCCCTGGATAAGCAAGGTCGCCTCGATCCACTCCTGGTCGCACCGGCATGACCAGAAGTTTCCGCGCCGCCCTCGTCCAAACCTGCACAAGCTGCGACGTCGCGCGCAACATTGACGAAATCGGCCAGCAGATTCGGGACGCCTCGGGCAATGGCGCTCAGTATGTGCAGACACCCGAGGTGACCAATGTCATCGAGGCGCGCGGTAAGGAGCAGTTCGAAAAATGCCAGCCCGACGATGGTAACAACGTCGCGGTCAACGCGTTCGCAGACCTGGCTCGGGACCTCGGGCTCTGGCTTCACATCGGATCAATCGCCGTGCGCAAATCGGACGACAAGCTTGCCAACCGCGCATTCTTATTCGATCCGATCGGCAACATTGCTGCCCGCTACGACAAAATCCACATGTTCGACGTCGCTGTCGACGGCGACAACCGCTTCAATGAAAGCCGGCGCTATGCTGCCGGCGACAAAGCGGTCGTAACACCTCTTCCGTGGGGCAATCTCGGGATCACGATCTGCTATGACATGCGATTTCCCGGTCTCTACCGATCTCTGGCCCAGGCCGGCGCCCAGATCATAGCCGTGCCGTCAGCGTTCACGGTTCCCACGGGCCGCGCGCATTGGCACGCCTTGTTGCGGGCCCGCGCGATCGAATCGCAATGCTTCATCATGGCGGCGGCACAAGTCGGAGAGCATGAATCGGGCCGTAAGACTTACGGACACAGCATCGCCATTTCACCATGGGGCGAGATTCTGGCCGAGGCCGACGGACTGGAAAAGACCATCATCTATACCGATATAGATATGGAACGGGTTGATGAGGCTCGCAAACGCGTACCCTCGTTGAGCCACGACAGAACCTACGAAATTGTCGGGCCCGCACTGGTGGACTTGAACGAACGCACGAGAGAAACTGCAGCGTCATGATTCGCTACCAACTCCATTGCGACAAAGACCACGACTTTGATGTGTGGTTCAGCAACAGTGATGCGTATGACAAGCAGATCAAGCGCAAATTGATCACCTGTCCGGATTGCGGCTCGCATGAAGTCTCCAAGTCCATCATGGCGCCGAATATCGGTGTGAAGAGCAACAAGAAGACCTCCTCATCCACGCTGGCTCCCGCGGAGCCGCGTCCTCAAGCCGCTGATCCCAAGGCCGCCGAAGCCCAGCGCGAGGTCATGACCGCCATGCGTCAGCTCCGAAAGGTCGTCGAGGAGAACGCGGAGTACGTCGGCCCACGGTTTGCAGAAGAGGCGCGGAAGATCCACTACAAAGAGGCCGAGGAGAAGGGCATCTACGGCGAAGCGACGCAGAGTGATGTCAAAGACCTCATGGACGAAGGGATCGAGATTCATCCCTTGCCGATTCTTCCTGAAGACCAGAACTGATTGCGCGACGGCAACGACCTGATCGGCCATCGCGGGGACGCTTCCGCTAACCCCGCGTGACGCGGGCTCCAACGACCTTGATGACATGATCTGCTGAAAACGCGCGCTTGGGGACCGCTTCACCATTTAAGATGGTCAACATGCGAATGTCGGCCGTCAAATGCGGCGTAATCGATTTCTCTTTCTCGGCCGGATAGTGTGTCGTGTAGACCGTGTCGCCAATTTTCCGGGATTCCGAGTGCGCGGGAAGGTCGTAAACGACGACCTTGGAT
>JBPCWB010000578.1:0-2562 GCA_051009955.1 Hyphomicrobiaceae bacterium
GAGCTGACTTGCCGGATCGCCCGAGACACGATTGACCATGCGGCCTCGCTTGACGGCTGGACGCTTTGCGATGGTGTTCGTCCAGCGGTTGACGTGCGTGTAACTTTGCACGTCCAGGAATTGTCCGGCGTCATACAGCAAACCCTTGGCGAGAGCACCGTACCAGGGCCAAATGGCCATGTCGGCGATTGAGTACTCATCGCCGGCCATAAACTCATGGTCTGCCAGGTGCCGGTCAAGGACATCGAGCTGACGCTTTGTTTCCATGGAAAATCGATCGATGGCATATTCGAATTTGGCCGGGGCATAGGCATAGAAGTGCCCGAAGCCGCCGCCGAGGTACGGCGCGCTTCCCATCTGCCAGAACAGCCAATTGAGGGCCTCAGTGCGCTTGGCCGGATCTTGCGGCAGAAAGGCTCCGAATTTTTCCGCAAGATAGAGCAGGATTGACCCGGACTCGAAGACGCGGCGCGGTGGGTCGCAGGAATGGTCGACGAGGGCCGGAATTTTCGAATTCGGATTGGCGGCGACGAATCCGCTGCCAAATTGGTCGCCATCGCCGATGCGGATCAACCAGGCGTCATATTCGGCACCGTTGTGGCCGAGCGCCAACAGCTCTTCCAGCATCACCGTGACTTTCACGCCGTTGGGCGTGGCGAGCGAATACAGCTGCAGAGGATGTCTGCCGACGGGCAGTTCTTTGTCATGAGTCGGGCCAGCAATTGGGCGGTTTGTGCTGGCAAACTTGCCACCGTTTTCTTTGTCCCAGGTCCAGACTTCCGGTGGGCTGTAGTCAGACGTGTAGCTCATAATTCATCTCCCGTTTGGTTCGGATTGGTTGTCGGATGCTTCGAAATTGCGGCCTGCTGATCAGATGCAAAGCCAATTCGATGGGTTGGCGGGCGTCGTCGTCAAGACCCACAGATGTTGTCAGCGCAGGCCGGCGTCAACCACAAAGACCTGTTTCGTGATCATATCGGCGGTTTCTGAAGCCAGGAACAGCGCCATGCGTGCAACTGGCTTGGGATCCAATTCACGGGGAATGCACTGGCGCGTGAGAACATCCTCGATCTGTGCTGCGTTGAGCCATAGACGGCGTTGTTTCTCGGTCAATACGGCGCCTGGCGCGATGGCATTGACGCGAATGTTGCTCGGTCCGAGATCACGCGCCGATGCTGTCGTCAGCCCGACGACGGCAGCCTTGGCGGCGGCATAAGCCGACACATTCGGTGCACCGCGCATCCACGAGATCGAGGACAAGTTGATAATCGATCCCCGACCTCGGCGACGCATCCCGGGGACAACCGCCTGGATGGCAAAGAATTGGTGGCGGACATTGACGGCTTGTGTCCAGTCCCAGTAGTCCGGAGACGCCTCGTCGATCGAATGGCGATTGTCATTGCCGGCGTTGTTTACCAGGATTCCCACGACACCGATGTCCTTCTCGATGGCGGCAAGCGTCGCTTGCAGTTGAGGAATATCGGTGAGGTCGCAGCGGCGATAGACCGGCCGGTGTCTGTGTTCTCCCAGTCCCTCCACCAACGCGGCTGATGCATCATCGTCAATGTCGAGAAAGACGACCTGGCTGCCTTGCTCGGCAAAGGCCCGGACAAGGTCAGCTCCAATTCCGGAACCGCCGCCGGTAATAACGACGATCTGGTCGCGCAGGTCGGGAAATGTCGCGTCTGTAATCACGCCTGCGTGTCCTACTCTGAAATTGGAGCTGTTCGGTCGCATCGCTGCGGTAGAACAGATTGTGGCTGAGTTGAAACTCAATCCTCGACGTCAGGTCTTTTCGAGATTGACTTTCTTACCTGGAATTGGAGATGCAGAAAAGACACCGGCCTTCGCAACTTCGGCAATTCCGCCGAACTTGTCCGCGTGCGCCAATTGATCTGCTTTAGCCTGGCGATCAACATCCTCCGGATCGACGATCGTGCGCAATTCGGCTTCCAGGCGCTTGGCGATCGGGTTCTGGTCGTTCTCGATCATGAGGTCGTGTTCCTCGAGCGGATCGGCCTCGAGATCGAACAGCTGTTTGGGCATGCCGACATGATAGATCAATTTATGTCGGCCCTGGCGTAGGGCAAAGCCGGCGTTGCGAGCGCCCATGGCATGATACTCCGCAAATGCGGTACGTTCTTCGCCGCGACCAAAGACACTAGGCCAGAGGGATCTGCCAGGCAGTGAATGGTCTTCGTCCGCCAATTGCGCGCCAACCGCCTCGACAATTGTCGGAAAGAGATCCACGTGAGATGAGATCTGATCGGAGACCTTGCCGGCAGGGATGTCGGGGCCGGACAAGAGGAGCGGAACGCCAAGCGCGTGCTCGTAGTGGTTCGCCTTGCCCATAATGCCGTGATGGCCGGCGGCCTCGCCGTGGTCGCTGGTGTAGAGTACACGCGTGTCGTCCATTAGGCCGAGGTCTTCGGCAACACTGATGACTGCACCAACATGCCCATCGACGACCGAGATGAGCCCGCAGTAGCCAGCCACCACGCGGCGGACGAAGTCCTCGTCGAACTCGTCCTCAAAGCTGTTCATCCATGACAGGTATTGGAC
>JBPCWB010000579.1:0-2901 GCA_051009955.1 Hyphomicrobiaceae bacterium
GGTTCGCAAAATCATTGCCGGTGCTCTGACACCGCGGGCGATCGCCGATATGGAGCGGCCGGTGACACGCCTTGTCGACCGATTGCTCGATGACATGAGCACCATGGCATCGCCGGATCTGATCGAGGACTTTGCGGCGGCGATCCCGGTAGAGGTCATCGGCAACATGCTCGATGTCCCGCGCGATGAACGCGGCCCACTTCGCGACTGGTCACTGGCTATTCTCGGCGCTCTCGAACCGGTTCTGACCCAGCAGCAGTTGGCGCGTGGTGAGACCGCTGTGCGCGAGTTTCTCGTCTATCTCGCGGACCTCATTTCTCGCCGCCGTCGGGCGCCGGGAGATCCGGATCAAGACGTTCTCACCCGCCTGATCCAGGGCGAAGCCGAGGGCGACCGACTGTCGGAAAAAGAACTGCTCCACAACGTGATATTCATCCTCAACGCGGGGCATGAAACGACAACGAATTTAATCGGCAACGGGCTCTTCGCACTCTTACAATGGCCGGAGCAAAAGGCGTGGTTGATTGCCGATCAGGGGTTGATCAAAACGGCGGTCGAGGAATTTCTACGCTTTGAGAGTTCGAACCAACTTGGCAATCGCATTGTGGCTGACGCCACTGAGATTGGCGGAATTGCCATGCCGATCGGTACGCGCATTACATTGTGCATTGGTGGTGCCAACCGTGATCCGGAGAATTTCCTTCAACCGGATTGCCTCGATGTTGCCCGGCAACCCAATCGTCACCTCGCCTTCGCTTCGGGAGCGCACCAGTGCGTCGGCATGAACGTGGCGCGCTTGGAGGGGCGGATTGCGATCGGACGATTTCTGTCGCGCTATCCGAACTATCGGCTTCGAAGCGACGCGGTTCGCGGTGGCCGTGCGAGGTTCCGGGGGTTTCTATCACTCCCCGTCGCATTGGACTGAGGTGTTATCGAGGGGGCAAGGTGGAGTGATGGTACGCTTGAACTCACTGCCATCACTCCTGCCTCGTCAGAGGACGCCATTACACAATCTCTGACCGCCGCTCATTGAATCCCCAAACCCTTTCGAAATTGCAAACGCGACTGTCAATTCGCGGGCAAGGCGGCGAATTAGCGGAGAGACTTCGCGTTATAGGATTAATGCTCAACGCCCATTGCAACCCATCCGCGCAAATAGGCATCCAGCCAATGTTGGACGACCAGACCACTTTTTAGGTGTTCCGCGAGTTGCTGTGAGCGCGGTTGGGCGCCTGGGAGCATCAATCGAAGATGATTGTTACTCCATCGGTTGACCTGAGCGTAGGTAATTTCCGGATGAAACTGCATGGCAACTGCGGTTCCAAATTGGAATGCCTGGTTGGGATAGGGGCCGTCTGCGCTGGCAAGCAAGCTTGCACCTGCCGGCAAGTCAAATCCGTCGCGGTGCCATTGGTAGACGCGATTGGGCCATCGGACACTGTCTACCGGCGGCGCATGCACGTTTACGTTATGATACCCGATCTCGGCACGTGCGTAGGGATCGCGATAGACGCGGGCGCCGAGGTGATTGGCCAGCATTTGGGCACCGAGGCAAATGCCCAGAAACGGCTTGTTTTCGCGCAAGGCCACTTCAATCCACTGGGTCTCGCGAATGAGGTAGTCAAGATTGTCGTTCGCGCACATTGGACCACCGAAGACAACCGCCCCGTCGTGCTCGGCCAATGTTTCAGGCAGCGGGTCACCGAAACGTGGCTTACGGACATCCAGGGCATGCCCGTGCCGCTTGAGAATATGGCCGACCTGCGCCGGGGTCGACTTTGGCTGGTGCAGAACGATCAGAATGGGCTTTGGGCGACGGCAGGCCGGCGCTTCCTGCAACCTGTCTTCTCCGTCTCGTAGGCGCAGACCATCATCCATGGCTTTCGCTTCCAGCGTCACGTTCATCATCCCTCGGGTTCAGTAGAAACGCTACAACGGGGGTCGTCAGAAAGCCCGGGAGGATCCGTAGGCAGAATGCCAGAATCTTGTTGAACGCGCCGGGCACGACAATGAGTTGGTTAAAATGATACCAAAAATAGGCGCTGTTCGCGACACGAGTCGCTGTCAGGGCCGGCAAAAAAAGACGATAGAACGCGCGTTCAGCATCCATGTCGCGATGGAACGTCGTCTCGACCGGGCCGGGGGCGACAACTGAGAAGCGAATGCCCATGCCTCGGTTCTCGTGAGCCAGAGCCTGCGTCAACGAAATGACGTAGGACTTGCTGGCGTAGTAGGCGGCCTGGTAGGGACCCGGTGTAAATCCGCCCAGGGAAGAGATATTCATGACGCCACCGCGCCCGCGTATGCGCATGCCTGGCAGAAATGTCCGGGTCAGTCGACTGAGGGCGGCCACGTTCAACGCAATCAATGCATCGACCTGAGCCGGGTCTTCGTCGGCAAATGGGCCTGATAGCCCGATCCCGGCATTGTTGATCAGTTCATCAACGTATAGGCCGCTGGCTGCCAGTCGATTCTCGATCTCGGATGCGGCACCGGGTTGTGTGACGTCGACGGCAAGGTGCGTTATTTGGCAGGCCTTCGAGATGCGCTGGTTCGCTCGCAGTAACGCTTCGGAGGCTGCAAGATCGCGCTCCGTACGGGCAACCAGGACGACATGGTTGCGATGGCGGGCAAAGACCTGTGCCAGCCGGACCCCGATACCGCGCGAGCCTCCGGTGATCAGCGTCACAGGCTGCTGGTCTTCGAACGCCGAGAGCTTGTCGGCGTCCGCTGTCCAGTTGCGGCGCGTCCACCAGTCCAGTACGCCCATTACGCGGCTCGAATTCGGGCACCGTTGCCACGGGTTTGTCGCCCGCCCGGCAACGGCTGGCCGAAGCGCGCGGCAAAGTCCGCGCGAATGTGGTGTGCGAGTTCGCGGCCAAGTTCGCTGGTGCCGGATTT
>JBPCWB010000580.1:0-2727 GCA_051009955.1 Hyphomicrobiaceae bacterium
ATTTATAACACTGTCAAGGTTGAGATTCAGATTTACCCTCGTATTTCACAGGTGTAGTATAAACCTTTAGCGTATGAATCTGGCAAGTTGCAAAGATGTACAGTAGCGTTTCTTCAGTCTACGGCAAACTGGCGTACACCAAGGCCAACCGGGTCAGCGGATCAGCCAAGGATCGGGTTCTGATGGAGTTGGAAACCCTGCTGGGGTGCCGTCCCGACCCGCGTTGGATCACGGACAGCGGAACGGAACGCTGCGTTGTCTGCCACAAGGACACCGGCGTCAGCGCCCTTGACGACGTCGAGACGCGAAATCTCTACGTTCAAGGTGTCGGCCAGCATTGCAGCACGTGCTACTAGCTGCAACACAATCTCTGAAAAGTACAATCGGTGAGCCCTAGGTGTTGGCGGCACATGGCTCGGGTGTTCCTCTAATCCAATCGAAGCATGATTTGCCGCTCGCCGTAACGGTCATCGCCCGCCAGGGCCAGCCATTGGCTCGCGCGCCCGTCTTCTGAACATTTCCAGTCGGTTGTCAGCGGCCCACGCCGGCCGCGATGTGACAGTCTCATACACAACCGTTGGCCCGGCAATGACGCACGGAATCGAACGCGATGGTTTGCGAAATCCCGACCGCGGCCGATCCCCAACTCGCGTGAAGATTTTCCGTTCTCCGAGCACGCCCATCGGGATCGATAGCTGCGTTCAACGCCGCGTCGCTCGTGTTGCAGGCAGACCGTTCCAAAACGACTGGCAATCTGCAGGCCGTGTTCGTCGGCGTGTCGACCTGTGGAAAGTGGGAGCCAGGGGCTCGGCTCACCAGGCCAGACACACACCCAATCCCGCGCGTCCGGCTGGTCGCCCGTCGAAAAGCGTAGGCAGACGGCATCCTGGCGGTCGTCATCAAGGTCGTAACGCGACTGCCGGCGAGGGTCCTCGCGGTCGTCCCAATCATCATCAGATTCGCGTGGCGGAGGGGCGACGGGCCATCGCCCGCGTAGCCCGTAAACGGCTATCGTCGGTCGCGCGGCGCGGATGCCGCCGGGACCAATTGATAGCGCAAAGGGACCGCTGTAGATCATCTCGATCCGGCGCAGGTAACTGCGCTCACCGGGCAAACCTATATCAAACTCACGGCCGGCATCCAGATAACGCTTAACAGGCACAATTTCCGAATAGCCATTGATGTAGATCAGCCGGATGCGCCGGAACACAACGTCGCCGCCGTCGACGACAAACCGCAGCCGGCGGAACGAGCGATTGCGATACCAGTCTGCGGCGCGACTGATGACAACGACATCGCGGTCGCGGCCGATGCCAACGCGTTGACGACCGAGAAACTCCCATTGCCGGCCAAGTCGTTGCCGGTGCACGGGAGGCACGGGAATGAGCGCCCAGCCGCGCGGACTGCGCCAGTAGTCTGGTTCGATCGGACCTGGGAACCAGAAGGGTCGCCTTGCGCGTGCATATTCGCGGCGGCGCTTGCGGTTGCGCAGACGTCGCCGCGCAGATCGTGTTTTCTCACGTGCGTCGCGCTTCTTGCGCGCCCTGCGGCGCTCCTTCCCGCTTCGTCCTCGGTCCTCAGCTTCGGCCCGGGCACGCCTCTCGGCGGCGGCCTCTTCACGTTCCAACTGCTCGGCGCGTGCGCGTTTGCGCGCCCTCCTCTTCTTGATCGCTTTTTGATCAGCACGTTTTGCGTCATCGCGGCGTCGTTCGCCACGCTCGTCAATGCGTTCGTTTTCGGCGGCGCGCCGTCGACGGCGGTCGCTCTCTCTTTTCCGGGCCTCTGCTGCTGCCTGTTCTGCGGCGCGCGCGCGCTTTTTGGCTTGCTCATTGGACCGCGCAGCCGCTTCTGCGCGGGCACGTCGGGCCGCCTTGCGACGCGCACGCTCAGCGTTTTCCACCTGTTTGCGTTGCAGCTTTCGGGCACGCTTTTGCGCTTTGACTTCAGCCTTTGCACGCTCCTGTGCTTGCCGCCGGGCGCGCCGCTCCGCCTTGGCCCTGTCGCGCGTGTCTCTATCCGGCTTCCGAGATTCTCTTGAAGAACCTCCGCCGCCACATCCAACACGCCCTCCGTCTGCCTTGTGGCGATGTCCACCCCGACCACCACGCGCCGCGCAATCGGCGTGTTTCCCGTGCACGCGATGGACCAAGGGTGCAAACCCGGATGTTCCAATATCGGGAGCCATCAGGCCGGCCGGTGCGGCCTCCGCCTCCGGTAGATTGAGGCCGGTCACGAGTATCAGGCAGTACACCGCAGCAAGCGGTATGGCTCTTCGGCTCATGGTAAGATGTCCGTGATCACAGAATCCAAAGTCATCGTTCGATGCGAGCCTGCTCAGATCGGGACACAAACGGCAGACCTAACAAGGCAGGCTCCGCTCAGACAGCAGCGCTCTTGTGGCGCACATTATGATGTGCGTCGCCGCGCAAAACTAAGGCAACTCTGTGGAATAACATCTAATTGATTTTTCGGGAGATTGCGGCAGAAACCGTCCGCCGCTCCAATTCAATGCGGCAACGCCGCCCGAATCATCTGCCCCGCCACGACCATCTCGGGGCTGGTTCTACGGTAGGTCCCGAAGACCGCCATGAATTGCGACCGACCTTCGTCGCTCGGCCGCGCATGGCGGGCATCGACGGCTGGCAGCTGCGCAAAGACCTCGTCGACCGCAACATCAATTCGGCTCCTTAACGCATCGTAGGCGTCTTGTACCCGCCGTTCATCAAA
>JBPCWB010000581.1:0-6387 GCA_051009955.1 Hyphomicrobiaceae bacterium
TAGACGATGGCTTGCAAGTCTTCCGCCGAAGCGTTCGGTTCAGCGGTTGCGAGTCTTGCACCGAGCACTTCCAGCGCGGCATTTTCCTCGGCAGTCGGCCGACGGAACGACTTGGTCGGCTTCACAAAGCTGTCGAAGTAACTGATCGCGTAGCCGACCAACTGATCAAGCAGCGGGTGCGTGTCCGGATTTGCGTCCGGAGCAATGCGACGAATGAAACCCCAGAGAACCGACTTGTCGTGGGCATTGGAGGCCGAGACAAGGTTGAGGAGCAGCGCGAAGCTGACCGGGACGTCAGCTTGCGGCGGAGCGCTGCCGTGAATATGCCAAACCGGGCTGTCCACCTGTTTATCAGCCTCGAGGTCGGGATACTTCGCGAGGAACGTCAGATACTCGTCAACGGCCTTCGGGATGACGTCGAAATAGAGTTTTTTTGCTGCTTTGGGCTTTTGGTACATGAACAGCGACAAGCTTTCCGGAGAGGCGTACGTCAGCCACTCGTCAATGGTGATGCCGTTGCCCTTTGACTTCGAGATTTTCTCGCCCTTCTCGTCCAGGAACAGTTCATAATTGAAGCCTTCCGGAGGTGTCCCGCCGAGCGCGCGACAGATCTTTGACGACAGGGTTACGGAGTCGATCAGGTCCTTGCCGGACATTTCGTAGTCGACACCGAGGGCGGTCCAGCGCATCGCCCAGTCTGCTTTCCACTGGCACTTGACATGACCACCAGTGACAGGGGTCTCCACTCGGTCATTGGTTTCCGGGTCGATGTAAGTAATCGTTCCAGCTTCGACGTCGCGCGCGATCATCGGAACCTGCAGCACCTTTCCCGTCCGCGGGCATAATGGAAGGAACGGAGAATATGTTTGCTGGCGTTCCGGGCCGATCGTCGGCAAAATGATGGCCATCACCTTGTCGTAGACGGCAAGCATCTTGAGCAAGGTCGCGTCCATCATTCCGGACTTGTAGCACTCGGTCGCCGAGTAGAATTCATATTCGAAGCCAAACTGGTCGAGGAACCGGCGCAGACGTGCATTGTTGTGGTGCGCGAAGCTCTCGTACTCGTTCGAAAAGGGATCTGGAACGCTGGTCAGCGGCTTGTCCAGATGCTGTGCCAACATCTCTTGGTTAGGCACATTTCCGGGCACTTTTCGGAACCCGTCCATGTCATCGGAAAAGCAGACAAGGCGTGTTTTCCTCTGCCCCTCCGTGAGAACTTCGAAGGCGTGACGCACCATCGACGTGCGCGCGACTTCGCCAAATGTCCCGATATGCGGCAGGCCGGACGGACCATATCCAGTCTCGAAGATGATCGTCTTGTCCTGTCCATTGGGCAAACGATCGAGACGTTTGATCAATCGACGCGCCTCTTCGAACGGCCATGCCTTGGAAGCGTTTGCAATTGTGAGCAACGTTTCGGACGGAGTACTAGCGGTTGAAGCGGTGGCGGCCATCGCGCATTGGATCCCTGGGTGAATATCGATTGAATTCAACAAGTCATCGTCGATCGTTCGACCTGCTGTACGGGGCGTCGGCACCGACGTCAAATGGCAGATGATCATTGTGCACGGTGCAGCTCTGATCCATGTCGATCGGCCCGGGTGAGTTGTCCGATGCGACTCTGCGTCGACCGCGAAAAGCGGTGCAACGGCTTCGCTCGTGAATTACATTGAGGCTGGATTCAAACAAAGGCAGGCAGAATGAGCGACCTATCAGTTCAACAAGCATTGATCTACGCCATGATCACGACGTCCGCGTCGGATAACGCCATGACCGACGCTGAACTCGCCCGAATCGGCTGGATTGTGAAGGTCTTGCCGGCATTTGACGGCTTCAATGAGGATGACTTGATCGCTGAGGCCCAGGCCTGTGGTCGGGTGGCTTCTGGTCCGGATGGCCTGAATACGGTCCTTGGCTTGATCGCGGAGGCATTGCCCGAGCACATGCGCGAAACCGCATTCGTACTGGCTGCCGAGATCGCAGCGTCGGACTTGAAGTCCAGTCCCGAGGAGCGCCGGTTCTTGCAGTTGCTTGCGGTGCGGCTGAAACTGGAGCCGTTGACCGTTGCGGCCCTGTCCCGTGCGGCTGTCGTGCGGCACCGCCGCACCTAAGAATTCCATCGGGCGTTACATCTGGCTTGGCGGTACGCCGAAGACACGCTTGAAGGCTGCGGAAAATGCGCTCGCGCTCTGGTAGCCGCAATTGCGCGCGATACTGCCGATCGGTTCACCGCCGGCGATGGCGCCGAGTGCCACCCGAAAGCGAACCTGCTGGCGCCAGGCAGCGAATCCCATCTTCAACTCACGCTGAAACAGTCGCGCCAACGTGCGTGCCGATGCGCCGGCCTCGTCGGCCAGGGATTCAAAACTTCTGTCGCTGATGGGATCTTCGAGAACGGTATTGCAGACCCGCAGCAGGCGGCTGTCCCGAGGCATCGGAATACTCAGGTCAATACGCTGGCCGCGCGTGATTTCGTCGAGAATCAAATCGGCAATTTTGCCGGCCCGCGCCGTGCACTCGTAGGTTGGCGGCTCATGAAGCAGAGCCACGATGAGCTCGCGCAGCAATGGGCTGACGGTAATGACGAGTGGTGACGGGGGCGCAGCCTCGTAGGAATCGGGTTCAACATAGAGCGTGCACATGTCAACGTCGCCAAATGCGGTAACGTTGTGCTGGAGCTCCGCCGGCATGAACAAGGCGCGGGACGGCGGCACGAACCAGGCCATCTCGGCGATGCGGATGCGCATCGTTCCGCCGACGGCGTAAATGAGTTGATGCCGCCGATGATGGTGCAAGCCCGTGCTGACTCGATCGGCAAAAGCCTTGCGCATCGCTGCGACCGGAACCGAGAGGCGCTGATAGTAGTCTGGATTGGTCGGGCGAACATTGGGGTCTGGCATGAGCTCAAATTGGAGTTAGCGGTGGGGCTCGTCTTCCCGGCGCAAGTGGCACAAATTCGACAATAAATGTCATGGCGTCGCGTATATGCCAAGCCTACACTAAGATGTCCACCTGCCTGTCTGCCGGAAGGATGCCTCGTTGCTGCCAACCGGGCGGGTACACGTGAACACTGCTTTGCTCCTCGATGGATGTTGCGCATGAAAGACCGGTTGCACTTTTTCTTCCTGAATATTGGCCATTTCCTCGACCATCTGTTCACCTTGGTCTTTGCAACTGTCGCGGCGCTTGCACTCGCCAATGAATGGGGCATGTCCTACGCGGAACTAATCCCTTACGCGACGCCGGGCTTCGTTGCATTTGGTTTATTCTCGTTGCCTTGCGGCTGGTTGGCCGATCGCTGGAGCCGCGAGGGTATGATTGCCGTGTTCTTTGTCGGCGTCGGGCTGGCGTCAATCGTCACCGCATTTGCCAACACGCCACTGGAGATTGGAGCTGGCCTGTTCGTCGTCGGAATGTTTGCCGCCATATACCATCCCGTCGGTCTGGCGTTGGTTGCCGAGCAAAAGGACAAGATGGGCATGGCCATCGCGATGAACGGCGTCTGGGGCAATCTCGGAGTTGGCAGCGCTGCTCTGGCGACCGGTTTGATGATCGATCTCAGCGGATGGCGGTCCGCATTTGTTGTTCCGGGCTTGGTATCGGTTGGTCTCGGAATAGCCTATGCATACTTTTTCTGGGACCGTATCAAGACGAGCAATGGCAGGTCAGCCAAGGCAGCGTCCGCGGCGACCGCTCCGGCAGGAAAGAGTGCAACGTCGGAAGTTCGGGCACTGCTGATCCGTGTTTCGCTGATCATTTTCTTCACCGCCGCCGTTTCGAGCTTGGTCTTCCAAGGCACCACTTTTGCCCTCCCGCGGGTCTTCGAGGAGCGCCTGAACGGTATCGCAACTTCCGCCTCTCTCATTGGTTGGATGGCTTTCATCGTGTTCGCGATTGCATCGATGGCTCAATTGATCGTCGGCCGGCTGCTCGATCGTTATGGGCCGCGCTACGTCTTCGCCGTCGTGGCCGTGATCCAGATCGTGTTCTTCCTGCTGATGCCGGGACTGACGGACTGGGCAGCTATGCTTGTCGCGCTCGCCTTCATGCTGGGTGCGTTCGGCCAGATTCCGATCAACGACTACATGATCGGCAAGATGGCGAAATCCGAATTACGGGCATCGGTTTACGGTGCGCGTTATGTCGTCAGTTTTGCGGTTCTTGCCGCGACGATCCCGCTAATCGCATACGTCCACCATCACTGGGGATTTGACATGCTGTTCTACATCATGGCCGCGGCGGCCGTCGCGATCCTTGGTGCGGTTTTGCTGCTGCCGGCGCGCCTGCCGGAAGCGGATGCCATGCTTGCGAACAGCACTGGAGAGGCCAAGCCGGCTGCAGCGTGAGGCATTTCGGCTGCAGCAGTCCTCGGGCTCACTTCCTCAACAGCGGCTGCGCGCGAACTTTTGCAATCCGCGGCATCGGACGTTTCCGAACTCACCGATGATTCGGAAGTCGCCGTCACCTTCGACGTCGGCGAGCACCAGTGTGCTGCGTCCGATGCCGGCGCTGACCTTGTCGCGCTGCGGACTATAGGCGAGGAAACGATAGTTGAATGTTACGCGACAGGCGTCGCCTTCTTCGGTTTCCTTGTAGTCGTGGATCGAGATGTACTTGTAAACCCGTTCCGGCCAACGCGTTTCCCACTGCTGCATCAGACGGTGAACGCGGCGTCGGGATACGTCGCGGTTATCATAGTAGCGCACGAGACGTTTGGCGTAGAGATCAATCTTTTGATCAGCCGACAGTTCGAAAGCGCGCTTGTCGAGGAACTGCTCGAGACGCTCGACATTGCATTGTGCCTGTGCCGCGACTGCGCCCAGAGCCAAGAAAAAACCGACGAAAAAGAAGCGTGTCACCTGGCAGAGTCTCATGTGATTGTCTCATGCCGCAATCTCGTCATGGCGTCGCTCAGCGTGTGCGTTGGCGACCAAGGAAATCGCGCGCGAATGAATTGAAGCCGACAAGTGCGTGTGATTAGATCAGAAAGCTGCAGTGCCTGCATCCCGTGCATTGCTCAATTCATTTTCAGTGAAACGATGAACACGGCTATCGCCTCGGCCGCGTCGGCAATGTTGCCCGCGCGGGTATGGCTTGAGCGGGCACGCGGACGGAAGTCGTGGTCACCATCTCCGACCCAGTGGAAGCGAATCGAGGGGCTGAGGTCAAAATTCGCGATCTCTTCTGGTGTTCCAAATGGATCACGTTCGCCCTGCAGGATCAATGCCGGGCAACTCAGGCTCTTGAGATGTGCGGTGCGCAGATTGTCGGGCTTGCCAACTGGATGGAAGGGGTAGCCGAGACAGGCCAAACCGGAAATCTTTCCAGCTTCGAACTGTTCTTGGGCGATCATGCTGGCTACCCGACCGCCTAGGGATTTGCCAGAGATGGTAAGCGGGACATCATCAGGCGCCGACGCGCGGATCTGTTCAATGACCTCCAGATACTCGACTAGGAGTTTGTCGGCACGCGGCGGGGGCCGCTTTTTGCCGCCGGTTCGCCGCTGCGCCATGTATGCAAATTCGAACCGGGTGACGGATAGCCGCCGCGCGACCAACTCACTGACAATGGCCTCCATGAAGGGGTTGTCCATAGGCGCCATCGATCCGTGGGTCAGAATGAGATGCCCGACCGGATTGGGGGATTTGTTTGTGAGAACATCGATCATGCGATGGTCTTTCTCCTGCGGCGCGGTCTGCGATATCTATTGCAAGGCCCGGTTGGCAGTGCCGCTACTGCCGGCTATCACTCGCGGTCCGCAAAATCAATTGAGGTGATCGATGTTTGCCTGGTTGCTACTGTTGCTGACGATCCTACTGGAAGTCGCCGGATCGACAATGATGAAGCTTGCCAATGGCTTCTCAGAATTCTGGCCGTCGGTCGGTGTCTTCGTGTTTTACTCGGCGGCGCTTGCCGGTTTGACAATGACTTTGAAATACATCGAACTGTCGATTGCTTATGCGATATGGTCGGGGACCGGAACCGCATTGATCGCCGTTATCGGGATCTGGTACTTTCGCGAACCCGTCACCGTGATGAAGGTGGCCAGCCTGTGTTTGGTCATCGCAGGTGTGGTCGGTTTACAGCTTGCGTCGGAGCATTCGGTGTCGTGATTAATCGCCGTGGGAGAGGTCGCATGTCTGCCTGAATTCTGGGCGAGGGGTGCACTGAGGAGCGAATTTCAATGTACGTGCGGCGATTTCTTCATTTGGTACTGTTTTGTTTGATTGTTGGCCCGGTCCATGCCAATCCGCCGGTTCCCGAGCCGAAGCCGTTGCCGCTCGACAAGCGTGTTCGCAAGTTGCCGCCGGTCTCGGCCAAATCCCTGTTTAAATCGGTTGCACAAGGCGCAGCGCTGAAGCCGGCGGTGCACGGCTACTACACCCG
>JBPCWB010000582.1:0-2585 GCA_051009955.1 Hyphomicrobiaceae bacterium
ACCTTCGACCAACTGAGCGGCGGACGCATCTCGGTCAATCTGATCGCCGGTCAGAGCGAGACGGAAAACATCGCCGAGGGCATCAAATGGTCGAAGGAAGAACGCTACGAGATCATGGACGAGGAAGTCTCGATCCTGAAGGCTCTGTGGACGCAGGGCGATGGGCGAACAGATTGGAACGGCAAATACTATCAGCTCAAACAGGCCGAACTCACGCCCAAACCACTGCAACAACCCCATCCCAAGTTCTATTTGGGCGGCGGCTCGGCCCAGGCCGCTGAACTCTCAGCCAAACACTCCGATGTTCATCTCTTTTGGGGCGACACTTACGAGCGTATTCGCAACAACATGGCCATGTTGCGCGAACTGGCGGCCAAGCATAATCGCGAGAATAACCTCGGGTTCGGCATGCGTCTCCAGATCATTTGCCGCGAAACTGAGGAGGACGCATGGCAGGCCGCCGACACGCTCGTACGCAACGTCTCACCCGAATACCAGAATTACATCAAGACCTACTACGCAAACTCCGTTGCCAACCAGCGCGTTCAGCAACTTGCCAAAGACCATGGTGATCTCATCGAAGACAACCTTTGGAGTGGATTGACCAAAGCGCGGCCGGGCGCAGGCATTGCCATTGTCGGCAATCCTGAGCAATGCGCCGCCGTGCTCCAGCGCTACATTGACATTGGCTGCCACTCGTTCTGCCTGTCCGGCTACCTGCACGATGCCGAGGCGGAACGATTCCAGCGCATGGTCCACCCGCTTCTGGCAGCCAATAATCCGGGCCGCATGCCGACCACCAGCGACTAGGAAAGGAGCAGCAGGTGATGCGTCCGCACGGATGCATTTCAGCCAAGGCGAGAAGGAACAAGGCTGTGATACAAACGACGACAATTGGCAGCTATCCCAAGCCGGACTACCTGCGCATCCCGAATTTCGTTCCCAAGCATCCTGATCCCACTCGCAGATATACCGAGTATCTCAATTCACAAACGCCCGAAGACATGGCGCTGCTGGACAAGGCTACCCACGACAATGTCCGGCATCAGGTGGATGCAGGCATCGACATTCCCACCGATGGTGAAACGCCGCGGTCACACTACGTGCACTACCACTTGCGCCACCTTGGCGGAATCGACTTCGAAAACCTCTCTGAGCGCGTCACGCGCGGTGGCGCCTGGACCGCCAAGTTTCCGACGATTGTCGGCAAGGTCGAAGTTGGACCGCACTTTTTGGTCGACGACTGGAAGCGCGCGCAGAAAGCAACGACAAACCCCGTCAAAATGTCTCTCCCCGGCCCAATGACTATCATTGACTCGGTCGTCGATGATCATTACCGCGACGAGCGCGGGCTCGCGGCCGATCTCGCTGATGCCCTGAATTATGAAATTCGAGCGCTCGAGAAAACCGGTTGCCGTTTTATCCAGATCGACGAGCCGGTGTTTGCACGCAAGGCATCCACCGCTCTGACCTGGGGTGGCGAAATGCTCGAACGCGCGTTCGACGGTGTCAGTGATCAGGTCAAACGCGTCGTCCACATTTGCTGCGGCTATCCCTCAGCCGTCGACCTGGACGATTTTCCGAAAGCGCCACGCGAAGCCTACTTTGAGCTGGCGCGCATGCTCGATCAGTCCGGCGTGGATTGCGTGTCGATCGAAGATGCGCATCGCCACAACGCGCTGGAACTCCTCGAGCGCTTTCCGATGACGAGTGTCATCCTGGGCGTTGTCCAGATTGCTGCGACGCGCATCGAAACCACTGAAGACATTGCACAGCGGCTGACGCAGGCGCTGCAACATATCGACAAAGATCGTCTCCTGGCCGGACCGGATTGCGGTCTTGCCATGCTTGATCGCGCGATCGTCTCAGCCAAGCTTCGCAACATGTGTGAAGCCGCCAAGTCCCTTTAGGGTCAGGCGACCGCGTAAATCAGTAAGCAAGCGGGCCGAACGCACCAACTCGCGTCAGGCCGGCACGCATCACGTCGGATAGATGGCCTCACGAATTGATTCGATCAGCAATTCCTCGAGCCCGTCGGGTCGAACAAACCGGCTGACGACGGAGTCTTCGTCAAATGTGTGCTCGACATAACCAAGCACGCGCTCGCCACCAAGATCCTCCTGGCTTTCGCCAACGACGAAAGACGACGCCGGACACCAAACGTGACTGACGCCGTCGATGGTCCTCTGGCGTTGGATGTGAAGGTGACCACTGGCGATCAGTTTCACGGGCTTGTCGGCCAGTAATGCAACGAGACGGGCTCTGGGTTCCGGCGCGACGGTCCAATACCCGCGCGGCCCCTCTGCGAGCTCATCGATACACAGCGGTTTATGCAGGAACAGAGCCGTCGGCCGATCGTCTCGCAGGACCGAAGTCAGCCAGGCCAACTGCTCGGCCTCTTCAGGGAGCGCGGTACCGACGAGCATGGCATTCAGGCCAATCAATCGCCAGCCTCCCAAGTCTCGCGCCCAACGATCAGGCCCTAATACACGATGCCACGCCGCAAGCCTGGCTTCGGTCACCGGCTGTTCGGGCCGGTTCGCCGCCAGGTCGCCGACATCGTGATTACCCGGCAAAGATAGAAC
>JBPCWB010000583.1:0-3470 GCA_051009955.1 Hyphomicrobiaceae bacterium
GGAGGCGCCGAGTAAGCGCACATCTTGGCGACAGTGTCCCGGCTAACCCCGAACACCCGAGCGGCTTCGCGCCGACTATTACCCTTGACCAATACGAACCGACGAACCGCCGCGTAAATCTCCACGGCAAACATCCCCGCTGAGGCCCTCCCGAATCGGAAAAACCACAATCTATCCAGCGGCCGGATATCTCTCCGGCGCAGCAGCATCAGGCCGCCGCTTCACTGGCCGAGTATTGCTGCGGTGCTAACAAGCCGCTTGCCGTTCAATTTTTGTTTTCGGTGCTTTGCGGCGACGAGATGTTCAAATTGCCTAACGTTTCGAGCTGGCTATTTTGCAATCGAACCTTCACCCATTCTGCATTGATGCAAATCAATCGTCCGGTTCCGCAGTCCAACTACCGTAGCCACTATGTCGTACGGCGCGTTGCCAGACGGTTGAGGCTTGAGTAGGGAGAGGTCGCCATGGGAGCAAGCTTCGGCATTGCTGGGATGGACTGGCAGCAAAGGGTCAATTGGGACCGGCTGCGGACCTACCGAACAGAACGTGCGCGCGATATGATGAAGAAGCATGGCCTCGGCGCGCTTCTGTGCATGTATGATGAGAACTGTCGATACATCACCGGCACTCTGACCCCTGGCTGGAACAGGTTAAAACCCGGCCTGCGCTATGCTCTGCTTTGCGGTGACGGCGCGCCGGTTCTGTTCGAGCAGGGCGACATTGGTGCCCACATCGAGCGCCATGCGCCGTGGATTCCGCAAGAAAACATTCGCTACTCGTATGCCTGGATCAAAGGTGCCGCCGGGCCAGCGTCGGTCCAACAGGTGACCAAATTCGCGAAAGCGATTGCGGAAGAAATGAAGCGCCACGGGGTTGCCGGCGAGAAACTTGGTTGCGACTTCATCGATATCAACATGATCAATATTTTTCAGGAGCATGGCATCAATTGGGTTGATGGCATGACACCATTGATGGAGGCGCGCGCTGTCAAGAACGTCGACGAGCAGGAATGCATGCGCATCGTCGGTGCCATCGGCGACGCGACACATTGGGAATGCATGAAATTTCTTCGTCCGGGCGTGACTGAAAACCAGGTGACCGCACACCTGATGAAGTATCTTTACAATATCCCTGGAATGGAGGATGTCGAGGACGTCATCGTTTCTTCCGGACCGAACACCTGGCCCAATTGGCGCAATTTCTCCGATCGGATTATCCAACCTGGCGACATCGTATTCATGGATCTCGCCGCCTTGACCTGGAACGGCTACAAATCCTGCTACTACCGCACCTATTGTGTCGGCAAGGAGCCCACCCAAGAGCAGATTGATACGTATGACCAGGCGCTTGGCTGGCTCTACGACTCGATTGAAGCGACCAAGGCGGGTGTGACGACGCGCGACATCGCCCTAAAGTGGCCGTCTGCAAAAGACGCGTGGGGATATGAGGAAGAGGATCAGGCTGCAGCAAACCTGTGGGGACATGGCCTCGGACTCGCTCAGTATGATCCCCCCGTTATCTCCCGCATCTGGTCCTTGGATCATCCCGTCGAAATCAAGGCGGGCATGACCTTTGCCTTGGAGACTCAACACGGCAAGAAGTTTCGCTACGGCGTTCGCATCGAGGAAATGCTGATCGTGCATGAAGACAATATCGAGATTGTCTCCAATTTCCCGGTTAAGCAGATCACGGTGGTAGACCCGATGCCGGGATACGGTGATCACGTGCGGTAGTTGCGTTGCGAACTGGACAAGCCGGCGCAACATCATTGCGCCGGGTTGTCGGCCAATGCGATCGTGAGTGGACCTCCATTGGGGCGGATATTGCTCAATGCCGCAACTTGTAAGGCACGTGATTGATGGACGATCTCATTGTACCCTTAACTTCTGCACAGGCCACGAATGCCGATCTGGTTGGACCCAAGGCGGCCAATCTGGCAAGGCTCGCGCAGGCCGGATTGCCGACACCCGGCGGGTTCAGCCTGACCGCGACAGCGTACCGCCTGCAATTGGAGGAAGCGGGACTTACCCAAGCCGTGCGGCAATTTTCGACCGCAGAACCGGGCCAGGCGCGCCGCCTGTCCGTTGATATCAGGCTCGGCCTTTACGAGCGACCGATTTCCGACGCCATTCGAACGCCCCTGCTGGCCGCCTGGCATGCGCAGCAAAAAGCAAATCCTGCGCTCAGCGTCTTGCGGTCTTCAGCGCTGATTGAGGATCGCGAGGGTGCTAATTTCGCTGGTCAGTTTGAAAGCTTCCTCGGACTAGAAACCGAAGACCAAGTCCTGACTGCGGTGCGAGCCTGTTGGGCGGCATTGTGGACGACGCAAGCCCGGCGCTACATGGCAAACACTGACACCGTCCCGTCCGAGACCGCCATGTCGGTGCTGGTTCAACCGCTCGTCAATGCACAGGCATCCGGCGGCGGCCTCAGCATGACGGCGGAGGGGGATATGCTGGTTAGTGCGACCTGGGGTCTTGGCTCGGCGATCGCTCAGGGTGAAGTTGTACCGGATAGGATAATTCTCAGTCGCGACGCGGAATTGCACGAGAACACCGCCGGGCGCAAATACCACAGTGAGTCCTGCATGCACGGCGGCGCCTCTCAACCAATTGAAGTTCCCAAAAATCTCGTCTCAACACCGTGCCTCGCTCCGCAGCAGGCGGTCGAACTCGGGGAGCTGATGCTCAAGGCGGAACGGTTGATGGGCAAGCCTGTGGAGATCGAATGGGCCCGCGATAAATCCGGCTTCAAGCTGTTGCAGTCGCGACCATTGCAAATCGAGCCAGCACCAGTACCGGATGATATCTGGCTGCAGCATCCCGGGATGAGAGGGCATCCGGCAGGGGTTGGCTGGGGCAGCGGTCGGGCGGTGGTCATCAATTGCGAATGCGAGTTGTCACGCGTGGCGCCCGGCGACGTGCTCGTCACATGCGTAGCCGGCCCCGCTCTGAGTTTTATTTTGCCGACGGTGGCCGGCGTCGTGGCCGAACGCGGTGGTTCGACATCGCATTTGGCCTCTCTCGCTCGGGAACGCGGAATTCCAATGGTTCTCGGTGTTCTTGACGCGACCCGACTGATCCCGGATGGCTCGCAAATCGCCGTTGACGGCATTGCGGGCATTGTTCGCTGGCACAATTGACCGTCGGCCCTCGCCAGTTCCAATTCCAAATACGCTGCTTAAACTCATATGCTCGCAGGATGGCGTCGCCCCAGAGTGACAGGTCCGAGTCGTGGACGAAGAAACACTAACAATGGGCTGACGGTTGACTGGCGCTCCCAGCGCCACGTGTGGCGTGACCTCAATCACACGTCAGTTGAGATCAAATTGGAGACCATTGCCAGCGCTCACAAGTCGTCGCGAGCAACAAAGAGAACCTGGCGGAAGCAGCCTCAGGATCGGACAATCGTATGCTGGCCAGGCGATGATCGCTAATCGGCAACGTTCGACGTAACCTTCGCCACCAGCG
>JBPCWB010000584.1:0-15365 GCA_051009955.1 Hyphomicrobiaceae bacterium
CGTCTCAAGCGACAGTCCGCCAGCATTTGGAAATCTGCAGGCCTATCGTGATGATATTGTCCCGTGGCTGTGCGAACTGGCCGATGCCGTCCACGAACATGACGCTGCGATCATGATGCAGATCACGCACCTCGGACGGAGGACAAACTGGAACAAGGCCGACTGGTTACCCGTTCTGGCGCCTTCGCCAATTCGCGAGCCGGCGCATCGGGCGTTCCCGAAAGCAGTCGAAGACTGGGACATCGACCGCATTGTGAGCGACTATGCCGATGCCGCAGAGCGTATGCAGGCGGGAGGGCTCGATGGCATCGAGCTGGAAGCCTATGGTCATCTGATGGACCAGTTTTGGTCGCCCGCAACAAATCATCGGACGGACGCATTCGGGGGCAGCCTCGACAATCGTATGCGCTTCTCGCTTCGCGTTATCGAAGCTGTCCGTAAGCGTGTCGGTCCAGACTTCATCGTCGGGGTCCGAATGGCGGCCGATGAAGACTGGCAGCAAGGCCTCTCGCGCGAAGAGGGCATCGAGATCGCGCGCCGGCTGGTCGCGACCGGGCATATCGACTTTCTCAACCTGATCCGTGGCCACATCGAAACCGACGCCGCCCTCAGAAAAGTGATCCCGATACACGGCATGCCGTCAGCACCTCATCTCGATTTCTGTGGTGAAGTTCGGGCCGCAACGAATTTCCCCGTCTTCCACGCCGCGCGCATCAACGATGTTGCCACCGCACGCCACGCTGTCGCCGAAGGCAAGCTCGATCTTGTCGGGATGACGCGCGCCCATATTGCCGATCCGCATATCATCAACAAGATTGCGGAGGGGCGCGAACACCAGATCCGACCATGTGTGGGTGCAACCTATTGCCTCGATCGCATCTACGAGGGTCATGAGGCGCTTTGTATCCACAATCCCGCGACCGGGCGTGAAGCGACGATGCCTCATATCATTGCACCAGCCGCCGCCCCGGGAGTGCGCGTGATTGTCGTCGGTGCCGGGCCGGCTGGTCTGGAGGCTGCGCGAATCGCGGCGGCCCGCGGACACACTGTTCACCTTTTGGAAGCGTCCGACAAGCCGGGAGGACAGGTGCGCCTGCTGTCACGCGTTTCGCGCCGTCGCGAAATGATCGGCTTGATTGACTGGCGCATCGCCGAGTGCGAGCGCGCGGGCGTCACGTTCAACTTCAATGTTTATGCCGGGGTCGATGAAATTTCGGCTTTGGCACCTGACATTGTCATCATCGCGACCGGCGGCGTCCCAAACACAGATGTTTTGGCGTATGGCAGCGACCTCTGCGTCTCAACTTGGGATATCCTGTCGGGCGACGTCAAACCTGGCCAACGTGTCCTGATCTATGACGACAACGCCGCGCACGCCGGCCTGACCGCTGCTGAGATGGTGGCACTGAGCGGCGCCGAACTGGAGATCGTCACACCTGAGCGATTCTTTGCGGCTGATATCGGTGGTCTGAATCATGCGGCCTATGCCGAAATCTTGGCAGACCACGGTGTTGATATCACCATTAATGCGCGCATCGTCGGAGCATCCCGAAAGGGCAATCAGATCCTGGTGCAAGTTGGTTCGGACTACTCTGACCGCCGTCAGGAGCGGTTGGTCGATCAATTGATCGTTGAGCACGGGACGCTGCCGAATGACGAACTTTACTTCGCGCTCAAACCGCAGTCGCGCAACTTCGGTGCTGTCGACTACGGGGCACTGCGTGATGGGCGAAAACAGGACATCACGCGTAATCCCGAGGGTGATTTTCAGCTCTTCCGCATCGGCGATGCAGTCGCGTCCCGCAACATCCATGCCGCGATCTACGACGCGCTCAGGTTGGTGAAGGATCTTTAACGGCTGGCCGCTGTCGGAGCGGGCAGATGTGTGCTCGGATTGATCATATATAACGCCACTTTTCAGACCTCGCTCGACTTGCCGATGTTGCCATACTGCGTAAGGTCCCGATCCGTTGGGCAGCGGCAATTCATATGCTGATTTCTGACGTTTGTCGGCCTGCTTGATCCTTCCCGCAACGTACTGTTGAAATCGCGTGGCAGGCCGAGCGGCTGGTGCATTGGGCAGCTGCCAAATTGTCTGAATGGCAAGTCTGGCTGATGATTCAGAGCATGCGATGTTCGAGGAATGTTCGTGCGGTCGTGTGCCTGCTGCCGAATGTGACTGGCGGGTCATGAACTCGCGTGCCATAGTCGGGCCGCCGCCACACTGATGCCTGGAATGTGTCGCAAGACGAAACTGCCGCCGTTCCAGGACGAGGGGGAGATCGGTGCGTCGTTGTTGGTTCAGCTTGTTCCTGATTGTATTGTCTTCGGCAAGCGCCGGTGCGGAACGTGTTCTGTTGCCGGTAGACTGCGTGGCCTCGGGCAATCGCCTGTATTTAAAAGAGGCGGCGCCGACATTTCACGCAATCGTTGGCCCTCGCAGCCAGCGCCCCTATACCATCTGCGCACGAAACAACGGCAATGCCTGCCGGACGCTGGATATTCACAGATTCGACGTGGTCTGCGCCGGTCGGCGCATCGCCTGGCGGGATCTGGCCGCTTCAATGATCCGGCAACGCGGGGCAACCGCCGACGTGTCCAGTGGACGGCTCTATTTCAGGCTCAGGAAGGCCGATTTATCGACCCTGAATGCGTTCTGTGACGTCCAAGTCCGTGCTGGCCGGGCCAATGCTAAGGAAGCGTCCGTACTGCGCTCGCTCTGTAGCAATCAATCCAACGTTCCGCGTCGCGATATCGAACTCCCGTCTGGGTTCGCGCCGTTGGCGGAGCTGGGCGGACGGATTGTCGACAAGGCCACCGCTACCCGAATGGCGGGTTTTGCAGCGATCTTTGGTCAGCGACGTGAACCTCTGGGCCGACAGTCGGCAGAGGTGAGCGATGTTGCCGGAGTGACTTCAGCCGAGGCGCACGTTTTGGTCGCGTCGAAAACGGGCTTGAAGCCGTTGGAATTCGGTACGTTGCGGAGCAGGGCCGACGGTCGGCAGGCGACGACCGGCAAGGCGGCCATGACGCTTCCTGGCGAGGCGTTCAAGGCGCGGCCGCGCGTTCCACCGGCGCCAAGTGATCCGCCGTTGCATCGCGATCTGCAGCAAGAAGCGGCGAAGGTTGATTCAACCCCGGTTGTCGATACGCCGGCTGCCGCGACGGTGGCGGCGGTCGCTCCACCCCAGTCTGCAGTGCCAAGTCATGCGGCGCTGCCAAGTCAGGTAGCACAGCCAAGTCGTGCAGTGCAGCCAAGTCTGGCGGCACAGTCAAATCAGGCAGTACAACCGAGTGAGGTCGAGCCGCCAATTCCTGAAAAGCGCGCGGTCGTGGCCCGGCCTGTTCGGGTGGCGTCGGCCGAGAAAATGGTCGGAACGTCAACCAGCTCGTGGACGCTTATCAGCGAAGCCGTCAATCGCAGTATCTCAGGTGGAAACATCGCGTCGCAGCCGAAGATGCAGCAATCGATCGTCGCCACAATCATCGGCCTGGCCCTGATCACCAGTCTTCTGTCGGGCATTGGCTGGTTCGCAACCCAACAGATCCTGGGAATGCGTGCCCGCAAGACTGATCCCTACCAGATCATCCTGCGGCGGGAAGTCGTCGATCTGGCGAAGCCAGACGCGCAGATGTGTGGCGAGTTGTGCCGAACGGGCCAGGGATTGATCGGTGAAATTCATGCGCGCGTCGATGAGATCAAAGGTGCGGCTCCGCTGCGCCGCGTGCTTATGCGCGAAGTGCGATCCATGGAGCAGTTTTTGGGGACAACCATACAGTCGGCGCCCGACGATCCGAAGGAATGGCGTCGCATGCGGCTGCGATTGCAGCGCGTGGTCACGGACCTCATCCGCCTCAAGGACATTACCGATGGCGCGCGCCGCTCCTTGACGTCCAAGATCATCGCTGACGAGCTCCCGCGGGACAAAGAAGAGGCCTATCAGGTCCTTGGCGCCAATCCGGAGGCCAGCGAAAAGATCCTCAAGCGATTGGTGGACGCTCTGCGTGCCACGTGGCACCCGGATCTGGCGGTTGGCGACGACGACCGGCAGCTGCGTGACCGCCGCATCAAGCAGATCAACGTGGCCTGGGATCTGATCAGCGAGAAACGTGCCGAGGCGTGACGGACGCACCATGGGTCGAGCGGCTAGAGCAGCGGTGGCGCGCTGATGCTCGGCGATTACGCCGGCTGTAGAAACGCATCCACAACGCGTTTTCGTCCCGCCGCATCGAAGTCGACGGTGAGCTTGTTGCCATCGACCTCGGCAACGTCGCCATAACCGAATTTCTGATGGAAGACCCGTGTTCCAATTTCAAAGCCGGCTGCATCGGAAACTGACGATGCCACCAACTCGCCCTCGATTAAGGTCGGCCCTGGATTGCCGCTGTGGCCCTGCTGCTTCCAACGCGACTTGGCGCGCTGCCAGCCTGGCGTTTCGTAACTGCTCTCGAAATTGCGCGACGCCCCGTCGAACCGGCTTGCGCCGTAGGGATTGCCGAAACCCTTGTTGAAATTCGCGTAGGTGCCTCCGAACGGACTGCTGACCTCAAGCACTTCGGTATGATCTTCGGGCAACTCGTCAACAAAGCGCGAGGGCGAGGCCGACTGATACAGTCCTCGTGCGCGTCGGTTTTGCGCAAATGAAACCTTGGCCGTCGTCCGCGCACGCGTGATGCCCACGTAGGCCAGCCTGCGTTCCTCTTCGAGCCCAGCCAAACCGCTCTCGTCCAGCGAGCGCTGATGCGGAAACAAACCCTCTTCCCAGCCCGGAAGAAATACCGTGTCGAACTCCAACCCTTTGGCGCCGTGCAGCGTCATCAGTGTAACGCGCTCGCCCTCGCTGGCCTGATCCGCATCCATGACCAAGGATACGTGCTCGAGGAAACCGGCAAGGGAGTCGAACTCATCCATGAACCGGATAAGTTCCTTCAGGTTCTCTAGACGGGACTGCGCCTGCGGGCTCTTATCATTCTGCCACATCGCCGTGTAACCGCTGTCATCGAGGATCATTTCGGCCAGGTCAGTGTGTTTCTGGTTGTCGATCTCTAAGCGCCAGCGCTCGAAACTTTGGACAAGATCGCGCAAGGACCGGCGCGCCTTACCGCCAATCTCCTCCGTCTCGACGATCTCGCGCGCCGCCTGATAGAGCGGGACTTCGCGTGCGCGCGCCAATGCACGGATCTTGCGCACGGAGGTATCACCAATCCCGCGCTTGGGTACATTGACGATCCGTTCGAACCTCAGATCGTTCAACGGATTGAGCGTGATTTCGAGGTAGGCTATGGCATCCTTGATTTCCTGACGTTCGTAAAACCGGGGCCCGCCGATTACCCGGTAGGGCAGGCCCATAGTCACGAACCTGTCTTCGAACACGCGCATCTGGAAAGAGGCACGCACCAGGATTGCCATTTCGTTGAGGCTGGCTCCGGCATTCGCGGATTGTTCAATGTCATCGGCGATACTGCGGGCTTCTTCTTCATCGTCCCAGTAGCCCGACACCGTAACCTGATTGCCGTCGCCATCGTCGGTGAACAGCGTCTTGCCCAAGCGGCTCTGATTGTTGGCGATGACGCCGGCCGCGGCCGCCAGTATGTGGCCGGTCGAGCGATAATTCCGTTCAAGCCGAATAATCTGGGCGCCAGGAAAGTCTGTCTCGAAGCGCAGGATGTTGTCGACTTCGGCACCTCGCCAGCCGTAGATCGATTGGTCGTCGTCGCCGACACAGCAGATGTTGGGGGAGCCCTGCGCCAATAGCCGTAGCCACAGATACTGCGCAACGTTGGTGTCCTGATATTCGTCAACAAGTATGAAGCGAAAGCGGCGGTGATAGTCGGCCAATACATCCGGATTGTCATGGAACAGGCGAAGGCACTCGAGCAAAAGATCGCCAAAATCCGTCGCATTGAGTTCTTTCAGGCGAGCCTGATAGGCCACATAGAGCTGGGCGCCCTTGCCGTTGGCGAAGGCGAACGCCTCACCCTTTGGAACCTTATCCGGCGTCAGGCCGCGGTTCTTCCAGTCGTCGATCAGTCCTGCCAGTTGTCTGGCCGGCCAACGGTCCTTGTCGATGTTTTCGGCTTCGATAACTTGTTTGAGCAGACGGAGCTGATCGTCGGTGTCGAGGATCGTAAAGCCGGACTTGAGGCCCACCAACTCGTGATGGCGGCGCAGGATCCTGACCCCGATGGAATGGAAAGTGCCAAGCCACGGCATGCCTTCAATGGCTTCGCCGACGTAGGCTCCAATGCGCTCCTTCATCTCGCGCGCGGCTTTGTTGGTAAAGGTGACGGCGAGAATTTGTGACGGGAATGCGCGACCGGTCGCCAGAATGTGGGCAATTCGGGTCGTCAACACGCGCGTCTTGCCCGTGCCGGCACCGGCCAGCACTAGAAGCGGGCCGTCAAGCGTCTCAATCGCGGTTCGTTGTTCTTCGTTCAAGCCATCGAAGTAAGGCGGCGGACCGACGTTCCGCAACGCGCGCTCAGACAGTTTGGACGGCGGCGATTCCGGCGGCATCGCATCCGGTCCAATTTCGTCCTGCTCCTGATCTCGACTCGCCGTCATTGCATCACCATAGCACGTCGGTCTGCGGAACACTGCCGCCTACGGCCCGCATCCACAGCTCACACTCAGCAGGCTGCCAATTCCGGATTAGCGACCGGTGCCTGCCGAGATATCTGTATTTTGCCGTGACCAAGTGCAATGCGCATCATGAATTGGACTTGCTCAAGATGTTTCGCACCAAAGCGGGCAGATCCGCGAAATTCGAGAATGATGCTGTTACTCTCAACTCGGAGGCGTCACGCCGAGAGTACCCCTCTGTATACATCAAAAATGGAATGTCCGCGGCTGCTGCTGTCGCGGCATCCACATCGCTATCGCCGACAAAAACGGCGTGTCGAGCGCTCAGCTGTCTGACGGATTCGCGCAGTGGCTCCGGATCCGGTTTCCGTTGCGGCAGAGAATCGCCGGCGACCACCGCGCCGAACAGTCCGGTCCAATTATTCGCTGCAATGATATTGCGCGTTGGAGCATCGGGCTTATTCGTGCACATCCCCAGGAGCATGCCATCAGCATGCAGGGATCTCAGCGCCGAATCGGCGTTCGGCATTGGTGTACTCGCGTGACCGGGCGCCTCACTATGATATTGCAACAGCCGTTCGTGCATGGGCTCGAACGCATCCGGGACAATTGCATAATCGACTGCTTCCAGCATCCGCTGCAGAAAGACGCGGGTTCCATCTCCAACAAAACGCTGCACTTCCTCCAGTGTTAGCGAGCGTTGATCGAGTTCGCCCAACAGCCGGTTCGCGACATCACGGATGACGGGAGCGCTTTCGACGAGCGTGCCGTCGAGATCGAAAATTACAGCCGTCATGCCGCGGTGCTCAGCTCGAGAGATGAGAGATATTGAGCCGTATGCTCGCAGGCCATTCGCTGCTTGACATCGATTAAGCGCGCAAAAAAGTCCAGCGCTCGTCGGTTGCTGTCATGAAGTGGGGCTCGCGCCGCCATGAGCATTGTCCTCCAATACACGTTTGTGCAGCCGCTTAACGGTTCGGGTACGTCAGGAATCGGTCCCTAGTTCGCCGGTTCGGGCGGAATCCGCCGCCGCGCGCAAGTTCGAAATGTTCTTACCATATACGTCGGAATTGGCGACAGAACCGCCCTTGAATACGGCCGATCCGGCGACCAGGATGTTGGCGCCGGCGGCAGCGGCCGATGCCGCCGTGTCGACCGTCACCCCGCCATCCACTTCGATATCAATCGGCCGCTCACCAATCATGGCGCGCAACGCTCTTATCTTTGGGAGCTGCGAGTCGAGGAAAACTTGGCCGCCAAAACCTGGATTGACGGTCATGACGCAAACCAGATCAATGTCGTCCAGCAGATAGCTCACGGCTGACTCCGGCGTCGACGGGTTCAAGGCAACGCCAGCCTGCTTGCCGAGCGACCGGATCAGTTGCAATGACCGATTGAGATGAGGGCCGGACTCTGCGTGTACGGTGATGACATCGGCGCCGGCCTCGACAAACGCCGGTATGTAGGGGTCGACCGGTGCGATCATCAGGTGGACATCCATGACCGTTTTGATATGCGGCCGAATCGCCGCGCAGGTTTGCGGTCCGAACGAAATATTCGGCACAAAATGGCCATCCATCACGTCAACGTGCACCCAGTCGCAGCCCTGTGCCTCAATCACGCGGCACTCGGCGCCAAAATTGGCGAAGTCCGCGCTTAGGATCGACGGGGCGATTTTGATACTGCGATCAGTCCGAGCCATTCTGCCACTCCGGCTGCCTGTCTGACGATCGTGGCCCTATAGCCGGTTTTTGCTGCCGTGATCGCCGCTACGATCGAGATATTCCACGATTATCACGTGCGAAGTGATAGCAAACGCTGCACACTGTGGCGAATTACCACGACATCAACAACCAATTGGGAGGACGCTGCAATGAATCTCGAAATGCCCGGTCGCAATGCGCTCGTAACCGGTGGAAGTCTGGGAATCGGTCGGGCAGTTGCGACGCGGTTCGTCGAATCAGGCGGTAATGTCGCGATCGTGGCGCGGCGGCCCGACGTGTTGGAGGAAGCGAAGTCCGCAATCGGGCAGGCCGGCAGCGGCAAGGTCGTCGCGATTGCCGCCGACATCGCGACCGCCGAGGGCTGTCAGCAGGCCTACCAGCAGACTGTCGCCGCCTTGGGCCAGGTCGATATCATCGTCAACAACGCCGGAACATCACGGCGCGGAGACTTCGAAACGATTACCGACGACGTCTGGCAGCATGATCTGGATCTCAAGTTGTTCGGCGCGATTCGCCTGGTGCGTCAGGCGATGCCCGGAATGCGGCAACGCAAGTGGGGCCGAATTATCAACGTGCTCAATACCGGGGCCAAAGCGCCGCCGGCGTCCGGAGCGCCGACCGCCGTCAGTCGCGCCGCCGGCATGGCGCTCACCAAAGTGTTGGCCGGTGAGGGTGCTCGTGACAACGTGCTTGTCAACGCAGTCCTTGTCGGCCGCATTGAGAGCGATCAATGGGTTCAGCGCCATGCCAAGGAGGACAAAGGCCGATCCATTGACGACTTCTACCAGGAGATGGGGCAGAACATTCCGATGGCCCGGGTTGGAACAGCCGAGGAATTCGCCAATGTCGTATGCTTCCTTGCCTCGGACCAAGGCTCATACGTGACGGGTACCGCAATCAACGTCGATGGCGGCATGTGCCCGATCGTGTGAATGCCCAGCCAGTTGCCGGTTTCACCGAGCTGCATGGGCGCAAGCCCAACAGCCTGGCCGGTCTCGGCTGGTCGGCGGTCAAACCACGAGTGATCGGCTGCGAGAGCATGAGACGCAATAGAGCAGAATTCGTGGCGAGGCGGGCAAGGCCGCGCCCGCGGCGCCACCGGATCGGGGCATACAACACGTCCGGTCTCGCCTGAGGCAACCGGACGTGTCCACCGAAGGCCAGAAGCGTCCTGCCCGGGAATGTGTCCCGATTGTCACGCAATGCCGGATCAACGGCCCCACAATTGAGCCCTGATTCTGCCTTTCGATGAACTGGTGCACAGTTCAAATTCTCTTCAAATGCTCAGATAGCTATGATTTCAACCTGTCTTCGGCCTATAAGGCGGCTATAACATCCCAGGGCCGGTGATGCGCGATGAATCGAACGTCGCCATTCGTGGTCCGCGGGGCAAACGATGACGTTGAGATGGTATGAATAATCTGCTGATGTGGGTGGCAGGAACGCTGGCATTGGTGCTTGCCACGCTCTTTGCCGTACCGCCGCTCGTCGATTGGAACCAATACCGCGGCGTGTTCGAGGAAGAGGTCTCACGATTGCTCGGCCGCGAAGTGCGTGTCGGCGGACGCGTCAATCTTCGGATCCTACCGGTTCCATATGTCGGTTTCGAAAAAGTCAGCGTTGCCGATGCTCCCGGGATTCCCGGCGCCTTCCTGCGCGCCGAGCGCTTTACAATGCTGCTGTCTGTGCCGCCACTGTTGCGGGGCGTGCTGGAAGCGCGGAAGTTGGAAATCGATCAACCTGTTGTGCGGCTGCGGTTCGACGAGCAAGGTGGCGGGAATTGGCAATCATTTGAAATCAGGCAGCACAACCTTGCTTTTGTCCCGAACGACATCTCTTTGCAGTCCGCTCAGATCACCGAGGGTCGACTAACCATTGAAACTCATCTCGGCGACGAGATCGCGAACATCGCCGACATCAACGGCGAGTTCATCGCGGGTGGCTTGAACGGACCGTTCAAGTTCACCGGGGCTGCAGCGCTAGCAAACCAAGTCCATGAGGTTCGGTTAGCGACGGCCAAATCGAACAACGATGGGCTGCAGTTCAAGGCGTCGGCAACGGCGCAAAAGTCTGGAGCAAAACACAGCATCGATGGTCAGCTGACCGCCTTATCGACAAGCCCGGTCGTCAGCGGCCAACTCGTCACGCGTGCGCCGATCCCGCTCAAGTCGCCGGCCACTACCGGCAACCGCCCCAAGTTCGATGTCCGAGCCGGCATTCAGCTGACTCCGCAAATGGCCCGACTGTCAGACATGATTGTCTCATTCGACACCGGTGGGCGGCCACAGCAGTTGACCGGCGAGTTGCAGGCAACGTGGGATAGCGGGCTGCGTTTGAAGGGCGCGCTCAGTTCCAAGTGGCTGGATCTCGATGCGATCACGAACGGAGCGACGCAGCGTCATCCGTTGCGAGCTTTTGATCTGCTTTCGGGCGGCAGTCTTGATTTGGGAGCTGGTGGTGCCGCTCAGTTGGACTTTTCGTTGGACCAAATCAGTCTAGGTGGTGAAGTCGCGAGCAACTTGGCATTGCGTCTTGTCCAGCGCGATGCCGATCTACGGATTGATCGCCTCAGCGTGTCACTGCCTGGCCGCACACGGTTGCGTGCCGACGGGACGTTGCGCAGCGCCGAGAGCACGACACAAGGGGAAGGTCATGTTCTGCTGCGTGGCGCGAGCCTGGCTAAATTCCTGAAGTGGGCCAATGCCGACAAAATTGCAATCGAAGGTCGCGGTGCCGGCGCGTTTGAATTCACCGGCAGAGTTACGGTCCAACCAACTGCCGTCACGATTTCTAAGGCGGATGCTCGATTTTCCGGCGGCACGTTGCAGGGTGATCTGACCTACGATTGGTCAAAGGCTGAACGACTGTCGATCAACGCAGACGTGGACAACATCGATGTATCGGGAATTGGCCCTGATATTCTGGCTCCGCAGAATATTGCTGCGGCCCTGGGTCTAGGTTCGACCGAACAATCCGTCAAGATTCCCCCGATACTCAAGCTGGTTCGTGATGTTGATCTCGAACTCCGTTTGCGGGCCAGTAAGCTCCAGGACAGCTCACGCACTGTTTCGAACCTGCAGACAGTGATCCGCAAAACCGGTCGCACAGTTGAGTTTGGACGAACGCGCCTAACCTTCGAGCCGGGACTGGATCTGGAAGTCGAAGGTCAGGTCGACGCCTCCAAGCCCGCGTTTGGCTGGAGCCTGACCGGTACGATAGCAACCCGCGAGGCGGCAGCCATAGAGAGGCTGCAGGAGATCATCGGACAAGTTGCAGGAAAAGTTGATTTCGAAGATCGGCTGGACAGTCTGTTCCCGCTCAATGTCGCCTACACGAGCCGGGCCGGCGAAAATGATGGTGGCTATCGCACTGAGTTTGATGCCGATGGTTCACTTGGCAGCGAACGACTGCGTCTCGCCGTGACGTCCGGCGGTCCGATTGCATCATGGGCCAGTAATCCGATGACCCTCACGCTGAAGGTCGATGGACGGACCGAGCGCACGATCGCCACCTTGCTTGGTACGCGGGATCCTCCCCAATCGGCTGTCGCCGAACGTAACGCCTCGGTGGCCAAGGCGATTCCGTCCTTCGTCCGTCTGACGCTTGCAGGCAACCCGTCGAAGGGCTTGGCGGCAACGGCGCACCTTTCAAGTCATCTTTGGCGCTTGCGATTGCAGGCCAAGGGGCAATCGGCAGCCCAAGATCAACCATTGCAGTGGGCGGCGCACGGACACTTCGAGCTGCCGGTCGTGGCTGATGCCTTGTCGGTCATCGCACCGAAATGGTTGCCGTTGTTCAAGCATCTGCCCTCTGCCGGCGGGGCATTCGAGCTCAAGCACGATCCTACAGGGTGGACTGTCAATCCTGTCGAGGTTCTGGTGGGTGGCAGCGCCGTCTCGGGCACAGTCAAGGTCGCGGCGCCGCAAGAGCGCAATGATGCACCGCCAAGTGTCTCGGGACGGCTGTTCGTCAACGTATTGGATGGCGGCGCTGTTCTCGCACCATTGCTGGCCTCAAACCCGATCGAACGGGACCGACAGCAACCACCTCCGGAACAAGGCCAGGAGCCTTCGTTCTGGACCGACAAGGCCTTCGATTTCGACGCTTTGTCACTGGTCAACGCAGATCTAACGATCGCGTCGCCGAAGCTTGCTCTGGCGCCCGGCGTGAACGTGCGGGACACGCGCGCCGAAATCCGCATCAAGTCAGGAATACTCGAAATTGCGGCGATCCGCGGCAATCTTCTCGGCGGCAAACTGAGCGCTCGCGGTAAGCTTGTACCCAAGACAGCCGGTGCGCAAGCCGAGATCAGTGTTCGCCTGGAGCGCGCTGACCTGGCGCGCCTGGTGGCCGGCCAGCTCAGCAAACGGCTTGACGGCGGCGTGAGTGTGAGCCTCACCGCTTCCGGTCAGGCGCTCAGTCCGAGTGCTATGATCGCTGCGCTGCGCGGCAAAGGAAAAGTGCAGTTGCTGGGTGCAACGGTGCCGGGCATCCGGATTGCCGATGTGACGGCGGTTGCCGACAGGATCGTTATCGCAGAGGCCGGACCAAATGACCTGAAAGGTCTGATCGCCTCGCAGGTGACCCGCAGTTCTGTTCCTCTGGGGCGTCGGGAAGTGCCCTTTGCCATGCGCGACGGCGCCTTGCAGGTGGCAGATATCAAAGTCGCGAGCCCCAATGGCGGCAGTCTGCGAAACAGAACGACAGTTGATGTGCTTCGCTTGATGATCGACAGTGAATGGGAGGTCGATACGAAGCTCGCACGTGCCATCGAGGAAGGTATTGACCCGACAAAGACACTGCCACCAATCCGACTTGTCTACATCGGCAAGTTGTCGGAGTTGGCGTTGATCAATCCGCAGGTTGGCACCGGAGATTTGCAGCGCGAGCTGACGGTGCGACGCATGGAGCTCGACGTCAGCCGACTGGAGCGACTGCGCCGCGAAGACGAAGCCCGCGGCAAGGCTGAGTCGGAGCGCTTGAGACGAGAAGAACGAGATCGCCAACGCGCGATTCAGAATGAGATCGAGAGGCGCGATGGCGCGGCGCCACCTGCCATCCAGCCGCAAACACAGGGTGCAGCCGTGCCATCCGCCACACGAGGCCAACTGCCACCCATCGGATCATCCGCTCAGGTTCCCGCATCCAGCTCGCTGGCGCCAGCTGCAGCCGACCCATTGACAACCCCGGCCGCGGCGCAGCCCTCAGCAGCCACGCCGGCGCCGAACGGGACGACCCGACCGGTACGGCGACGGCCGAGACCTGTCGAAAGACGAAATCCGTTTGAGGCGAACGACTAGCGCCTGATCACTTGAAATGGATTCAATTCTGTTTCGCAAGCGGCGCGCCGATCACACGCACCGCAAGCCATCGACAACCAAATCAAGGTTCGGCTGGTTGCAAAGACGACCGTCGTCGTCGTCGGCACGGTTGGATAGGGGTAGAGTTCGTCGGATGGTTCCGATCAACCGTCACTCTGCACGAGGCGGACGTGTAAACGCGTGAGCACGCGCGGATGCCGGGCAGCGCACGAGACCGCAGTTGCCCCAATCGTCACCTCGCACACTATCCGGCAACAGCCCGCTCAGAATTGGACAGCAGCAGTGTTGGCACCGCATAGGACCACGGCAACACGTTCGTCAGGGTTCGGGCGATAGGCGCCGCTCGTCAGTGCGGCGAAGGCCGCGGCACCGCCGGGTTCGACAACCACCCGCAACGTGCGCCACAAGTCCGCCTGTGCCTCGATGATCGCCGCGTCCGACACGAGCACGGAACGTTCGACGTATGCGCGCGCCAGAGGATAGACCTTGTCACCGATCCGCTTGGCTCCGAGGCTGTCAGCCGCAACGCCTTCGGTGATGACATCGACCGGACCGCCCGCCGCGAGCGCCGCGTGCAGGGTTGGCGCGGTCACGGGTTCGACAGCAATCAGTCTCACGCGGCCTTCAAGATAAGCGGCCATGCCGCCGACCAGGCCACCGCCGCCTGTCGACACCAGTATCGTGTCGACGTCGCATTGCTCGACCAGCTCCAGCGCAACCGTGCCCTGACCGGAGATTGTTTCCGGTTGGTCATAGGCGTGCACGACGGCAGCCCCAGTCCTGCCAACGAAATCCTCACTCGCCGACAATGCGTCGGCATAGCGGTCGCCCGCAACAACCAGATCAGCGCCATAGGCTTTGATCCGCGCAATCTTCGCGGGTGACGCAATCGACGGCACAAAAATCGTGGCCGGCACGCCCGCTTGCCTGGCGGCAAAAGCAGCCGCAGCGCCATGGTTGCCGCCCGAAGCGGCGACGATGCCGCTCTTGGGGATCTCACGCGTTGCCATATGGGTCAGAGCCCCGCGGGGTTTGAACGATCCGGTGTGCTGCAGGCACTCAAGCTTGAAGACGAGCGGCCGATCGATCTTGAGCCCGCAGGCAAAATCATCGGCATCGACCGAAAGAATCGGGGTTTTCCGGATCTGTCGCCGGATGGCGTCATAGGCATGGCCAACATCGCTCCGGCTGACGGCGAAATCGGACAACTGTCCAGAACCTTCCTGTTTTTCTAATCGTGCTTTCACCCGGACGCCTCCTCAAACGACTGTCGGCATTATGTGGCAGACGCCGATGCGATGGCAAATTGCACCGCTGTCGTCGGCAGAGAGACTGCTTGCTGGTCCGCGTAGTGCAACCTACTCTTTTTTAGTTTAAATAATTAGATATTTTACTGATATAGTTGTTTAATATATTCTCACACTTCAACACGCTGGCGATCAATATTGCAGCAGTCATATGGGTTTATTAAGTTTCATAATTGCTTCTTAGGTAATATTATTAAAATGGGTTCTCTCAAGGCGCAGAATTGATTCCCCGCATTCAACATGAAAGCCACTTTATGCAATTTCGCGCCGCTCAGAGTGGATGGCTTCGTGGCCAATCTTGTCATCTCTTGGGCACACGACCGCACGGAGGTTGCAGGCAGGCCCGTGTGTCATACAACAAGTGATTGGTGGGCTCTTCCCGACGCGGTCGCAAAGTCGGCCCGGTGTAATTTCCTCGCTGTCGTGTCAT
>JBPCWB010000585.1:0-3429 GCA_051009955.1 Hyphomicrobiaceae bacterium
TGATCGAGCTTGACGTCAAGGCTGGCGACAAGGTGCTGTTCGGCAAGTGGTCCGGCACGGAAGTCAAGATCGACGGCGAAGAGCTGCTGATCATGAAAGAATCCGACATCATGGGTGTGCTTCAGTAGGGAGCATTGAGCTGGTGCAATCGCACCGGCTTTTTTGTTGCCTGCATGAGCACTGGGCCGGACAACCGGCTGCCCACCCCCCGCATGTAAACGTTTATTATTCAGGAGCCCTTCAATGGCCAAAGACGTAAAATTTTCCTCTGACGTGCGCGACAAGATGCTGCGCGGCGTCGACACCCTCGCCAACGCCGTCAAGGTGACGCTCGGCCCGAAAGGCCGCAACGTCATCCTCGACAAGTCGTTCGGCGCCCCGCGCACCACCAAGGACGGCGTCGCCGTTGCCAAGGAGATCGAGCTTGATGACAAGTTCGAGAACATGGGTGCGCAGATGGTTCGTGAAGTCGCGTCCAAGACAAACGACATCGCAGGTGACGGGACGACGACCGCAACGGTTCTGGCGCAATCCATCGTCCGCGAAGGTCTGAAGTCGGTTGCTGCCGGCATGAACCCGATGGACCTCAAGCGCGGCATCGACGCGGCTGTTGGCGATGTTGTTGCTTCGATCACGGAGGCTTCCAAGAAGGTCAAGTCGTCTGAAGAGATCGCCCAGGTCGGAACGATTTCCTCGAACGGCGACACGCTCATCGGCGATCTGATTGCCGAAGCAATGCAGAAAGTCGGAAACGAAGGCGTCATCACGGTTGAAGAAGCCAAGTCGCTCGAAACCGATCTCGATGTTGTCGAAGGCATGCAGTTCGACCGCGGCTATCTCTCGCCGTACTTCATCACGAACGCCGACAAGATGATTGCGGAACTCGAAGACCCGTACATCCTGATCCACGAGAAGAAGCTCTCGAACCTGCAGTCCATGCTGCCGATCCTCGAAGCTGTCGTTCAATCCTCGCGTCCGCTCCTCATCATTGCTGAAGACGTTGAAGGCGAAGCACTCGCGACCCTCGTTGTGAACAAGCTCCGTGGCGGCCTCAAGATTGCTGCCGTCAAGGCACCGGGCTTCGGCGACCGCCGCAAGGCCATGCTGCAGGATCTCGCTGTCCTGACCGGCGGTGAAGTGATCTCCGAAGATCTCGGCATCAAACTCGAGAACGTGGCGCTTGACATGCTCGGCACCGCCAAGCGCATCTCGATCACGAAAGACGACACGACGGTTGTTGACGGCGCCGGTGCCAAGAAGGACATCGAAGCCCGGGTCAGTCAGATCAAGGCACAGATCGAAGACACGACGTCCGATTATGACCGTGAGAAGCTCCAGGAGCGTCTCGCGAAACTGGCCGGTGGTGTTGCTGTGTTGCGTGTCGGTGGTGCGACCGAGGTCGAGGTGAAGGAACGCAAGGACCGTGTCGACGACGCGCTCAACGCAACCCGCGCCGCGGTCGAAGAAGGCATTGTTGCAGGCGGCGGTGTTGTGCTGCTGAAAGCTGTCGATGCGATCAAGACCAAGGGCGACAACCCTGATCAGGACGCGGGCGTCAACATCGTCCGCCGTGCCCTGCAGGCGCCGATCCGCCAGATTGCGGAAAACGCCGGTGTCGAAGGATCGATCGTCGTCGGCAAGGTTCTGGAAAAATCGAAGCAGTCCTACGGCTACGACGCCCAGAACGACGAGTACGTTGATATGTTCGAAAAGGGCATCATCGACCCGGCCAAGGTTGTCCGCACTGCGCTTCAGGATGCTGCCTCCATTGCATCGCTGATGATCACGACGGAAGCCGGCGTTGCCGAAGCACCGAAGAAGGAAGGCGCCGCCCCCGCAATGCCCGACATGGGCGGAATGGGTGGCATGGGCGGCATGATGTAAGGAGCGGGTCCCCGCACCGACATCTGCGCCCTCGCGCTGAAACAAGAGCCGTCCCGGAGAAACCCGGGGCGGTTTTTTGTTATTTCTTTTTTTCCGAAAAGTTCATGCATTCAAAGATAGTGACGGGATCAAAGGTCATATTTAATCGCAAACCATTCAGCGAATTCAACTGGGTCCCCCTCGATTTCCTAATTGTTCATAAGGTACCCGTCATCGAGACCGGCATCTACGATGGTTAGGCTGTACTTTGTTGCAAGCCTTTCATCGACGGCAATTTTCCATTCCTCGAATGACATTTTTGGAACTGGCGATGTCATTTCTTATCCCTTGAAAATGTGTTCACGGTGATAGCGTAAGAACTGCAGATGTGGCTGCAACTCCTGGCTTTCCGGTATAGCTGCACGACCCGATGCATTGATCAACCTACCCATTTCGGGAGGTACGTTGCCCGTCACAATGCTGTAATCATTGTCAATCGCAACAAGGCCGCGGTCGAACATCCAATGGACGGTTGATGATAAAGCTAGGCCGTTGCGAATTGAATCCGGACCGTTGTCTGCGACGGGTATGATGTTGGCAGCTTGCACCTCGGGTCGCCCGAGACCGTTTATCAGCCTCAATCCTGTTAGTGCACAACGACAGTCATAAGCCTGTCGAACCTGTCGAGAGAACGCACGATCCCGGAATGGTCGTGTCAGTGTTGTTTCAACCAACGGTCGTTCAAACGGCTGTTGCTCTTCGTCGAAACCGAACGAATTATCGTAGTGAGATCGGTCGTCGGGAACAAAATCCCCCAATGCCGCTTCAAAACCGTCAGCCAGTATGAGTTCAAACTCATCATCGGGAATGGTTCTAACAGAACGTCCAAATGCACCTTTGCTCGTCTTGCCGTCTTCACGCCTCAGAACACTCTCGTAGTAGTGATCGTTCTGTCGAAATGGAACCGCATTGTCGAAGTGCAGAAAGTCAGCAATGTGCGCGTAGTAGTGATCAGATAATGATTGATCTTGGGTGATGCTCGTTACACGGGCGATTGCCACATAACTTTGTCGACCGGTGCTGTTATGGTCGTTTTGCCCGGTACGTCGCGGCTCATAGTAAATGATTAGGTCGCCGACCGCGCTTTCAACCTGATTCAAGTACGATTTTGGAAAGTGATACCGCTCTTCCGGCAGATCATCGTACTTCCCGCCTGGTTTCGTTGTGAGAATCGCCTTCGCCATGAGGATGCACGTGGTTGATAGGTGTTTGCGCAACCGTGTGGCGCGTTGGTCTACGTTATTATAGCGTACACATAGTGCTCGGAAGAGTCCTATCACCCCTTGCCCCTGCCCCAATCCCGCCCTACCTTTCCACAACTGGCGGGGCAGGCACCGGACCGAACGGAGGTTTGTCATGCGGTTTCTCGGAAAATTGATACTTGGACTGATCGTACTCGTGGCCGGGCTGGCGGTGGCGGCGTTCGCCTTGCCGCGCGAGGTCGAGGTGACGCGCAGCGTGGTCGTCAACGCCCCGGCGGACCAGATCTTCCCTTATGTGAACGAT
>JBPCWB010000586.1:0-2759 GCA_051009955.1 Hyphomicrobiaceae bacterium
CAGGATGTGACGGGGCAGATCTTTTGCGTGCGCAGCAATGAAATCCTGTTAATGGGCCAGTCGCGTCCGCTGCGCTCCGTACAGCGCGCCGAGGGTTGGACACCGCAATCCATTCTCGAGCACGCCATTCCGTCGATGCGGGCGACGTTCTACGATCTCGATCGTTCGCAGGATGTGTTTGCTTGGGATCCGATCTGATCCGGGAATGAGGACACAATCACAATGACATTTTCCTACGACAAGATCATGAATTGGCCGTTCAAGGAGGTTGAGCAGAGTTATACCCAACGGGATACGTTGCTCTACGCCCTTGGCGTCGGGCTTGGTTACGACCCCTTAGACAAGCAGCAGCTGAACTACGTCTTTGAAGAGGCCGACTTTATGGCTGTGCCGACCATGGCCGTTGTGCTGGCCGGCCCCGGGATGTGGTCGCGCGATCCGGAGAGCGGCATCGACTGGAAGAAGGTCCTGCATGGCGAGCAGGAGATCCTGGTCCACAAGCCATTGCCGACGGCGGCGACGGTGACGGCAACCACGAAAGTCACCGAAATCCTGGACAAGGGCGAGGGCAAAGGCGCGCTGATCTATTCGTCACGCAAGCTCATGGACAAGGCCACAGGCGACCACCTCGCAACCTTGAACTCGACGACGTTTGCACGCGGCAACGGCGGGTTCGGGGGTCAACCAGGGCCTCAGCCGCTGCCGCACCCGTTGCCGGAACGGGCACCCGATAGGGTGTGCGATCTGCCCACGCTGCCGAATTCTGCGTTGGTCTATCGATTGTCGGGCGATTACAATCCGCTGCACGCCAGCCCCGACGTTGCCGAGGCCGCCGGTTTCAAGGCGCCGATCCTGCACGGCCTGTGTTCGCTAGGCACGGCCGGGCATGCCATTCTCAAGACCTACTGCGGCTACGATGCCAAGAGGTTCAGGTCGTTGAAGCTGCGGTTCGCAAGCCCGGTCTATCCCGGCGAATCCATCCGCACCGAGATGTGGAAGGACGACAACGTCGTCTCGTTCCGTTCGAAAGTGGTCGAGCGCGACGTTGTCGTGCTCAGCAATGGTCGTGCCGAGGTGGCGTAGACTGACGTGATTGAGGGCCCCACCATCGTCGGTGGGGCTCAATGTCGTCTAACCTTGGATGACGACTCCGTCAGCGAGCCACCGTGCGATCTCGTCGTCTCCACAACCAACGTCGCGCAACACGGCGGTCGAATGCTGGCCGAGTGTCGGGGACGTCGCATAGGGATCATCCTGGACGTACGGGGACATGCCGGGGATATTGGGCACCGGCCAAGCTTCGTCTGAGCCCGCCTGGCGCAGCCAGGAAATGAGTCCGACGGACTCCGGCTGCACATGTTTGGCAAATTCGCGATAAGAGAGGACGGCCTCGTTCTGGACGCGTTCCGCGTTGAGAATTGCCTGCCATTTTGATGTCGGCCCCGTGGCAAAAAGCTCCCGCAATTTCCCGATCAAGAAGTCGGCGTGCTCGCGCCGGCCGGCGTTTTCCTGAAAGCGCGGGTCGGCTGCCAGGTCCGGCCAGTCCAACGCTTTGCACAGTTTTTGGAACTCGTGGTCCTTGGCGACGATCAGCTGCAGCCATCCATCCTCGGTCTTGAAGGTTCCGCTTGGGGCGCCGGCAATGCGGAACGGACCTTCGCGGTAGCCGTCAAGCAGGCGGACGGCCTGGATGTTCGCCGAGCCCTCCATCAGGCTGACTTCGATCTTGCGCCCGGGCGCGCCGTCGCGACGGGCGTACAGTGTGCTTTGGACCGCCTGCATCGCATAGAGTCCGGTGGCCATGTCGTTGACAATGACCGGCGTGCGATGGGGCGTGCCGTCAGGGCCCTTGTTCTCGGCCATGAAACCGGTGAAAGCTTGCAGGACCGGGTCCATTGCCGGACGCTCGCGCATTGGACCCTGCTGCCCGAAGCCTGAGATTGAAACATAGATCAATCTCGGGTTGACCTGTTTCAATCGATCATAAGCATATCCCAACCGATCGATCACGCCGGGGCGAAACCCCTCAATGAAGACGTCGGCTTCCGCGACCATGCAGTCCACGATGCCGCGGCTTGCTTCATGCTTGAGATCGATGACGATGCTGCGCTTGCCCATATTTGCGGGAATGGAGAATGCTGTGTGATCGCCGTACTGCTGGCCCAGATGACGGGCCCAGTCACCGTCCCTGGGTTCCACCTTGATGACATCAGCGCCATTCTGGGCGAGCAATAACCCGCAATACGGACCGGCCACGCCTTGCGACAGGTCGACGACCCGCAGTCCCTCGTAGGGGCGCTCAAAACTCATCGTCTATGCCTCTTGATGGGGTCCGGGACAGGCGGGGAATTGCAGAATGAGTAGATCGACACCGTGTTGAGTTGCTGTCAAGGGTGGGGGTGGTTCGTCGGGCATGACAAAAAGCGTCGACCATTTGTCGAATGCCCTGCCGTCCCACATGAGTTCTCCATGGGCGACAACAATATACTGTCCACCGGTGCCGCGGGCGTCGGGCAGCTTCAGCGATTGGTCGCGACCGCACCGTAACATCCAGGCTGCCATTCCATCCGATTCCGGCTCGAATATCGCTTCGTACGCCGGCTTGTCGAGTGACTTGCGTTGCGTATCGGATGTCACGGGTATGTCAGGCCTAATGCGCGTGCGCTGATTGCCTTTGGTCAACCGATCACGCGCGTCGGGCATGTACTTGGCGCCCGGGTCCCAACGCTGGCGCAACGTGAAATAGGTAACGCCGGCGT
>JBPCWB010000587.1:0-4203 GCA_051009955.1 Hyphomicrobiaceae bacterium
ATGGCCGACGTGCGGTCGACTGCCCTGCGCAAGCGTGCCATCAGTCCTGGAGATTTGGAAACGTCTTTCACGCCCTGGATAGTAATCACCAAATTGACCAAAAGCGACCTTCGCTGAGCACCTTGGCACCAACATGGCACGAACCAAGCAACAGCATGGCAGGACAGCTGCAACCCGCAGCTGTATCCTGCTGCGCTCGTTGTCCCCTCGCGGCGACAGTGCCATCAAACATGACAGACATTCGTTGAAGTTACGCCCCGGCGCGTTTACATGATCGTCGCTTCGGTCTCGAAACCTGCACGTAGTTCAACTTTAAGCTGTTGCGACTGAAAGCCGTGGAAAAAACACCGGGGGAGGATCCATGCGCGAATATTTGGGCCGCAGTCTTTGTTTTGGACTTGGCTTGTTATACGCCGCGGGCGCCGTTCCGCTCTTCAACTTCGGTGAAGTCGGTGCAAGCGTTTGGACGGTCTTCGAGGCGCAGGTCGTGACCATCGCGAACACGATCGGAGTCTGGCCATGGCTACTGATGTGGTTGCTCGGACCGCTGATCATCGGTGGGCCCTTGGCTCTGGTCTGGTTGATTGCCGGTCCAGGGGTCCGCCGGATAAAATGGTTCCTGGGCGGATTGGTCGTTTATGGTGTGTGGTGGGTATTCGGCCCTCGGATATTTTGAACAGTCGTCGGCCAACGGCTTTGCGCATGCGACCGGTAATCCGGACTACGCGGCTTCGCCGCTCGCAAAATCGATATGAATGTGATTTCCGTCCGGATCCCAGATATTGAATTGGGTAATACCGAAACCTGGCACGTCGCGGCGCTGATACGTCTCGTCAGCAGCCTTCAGGCGCGCCTCGAATTCCGATATACCAGTGGCCGACAACGCAAAGTGCTCAAGCTTGAGGTCACCCTCAGATCCGGCGCCCGCCGTACCTTCAACGCCGACGAGATGCACGACGGGCTCATCCCCAACGTACATCCAGGCGCCCGGAAATGCGAAATTAGGCCGATCGCCGGAGCGCATGCCGAGGATGTCGGAGTACCACGCAATCATCGCTTCGAGATTGCTGGTGCGTACATTGACGTGATCAAGTTTCCTGAGTTGCATGACCATCCTCCAAGCGAGATCAATGCTTCGACGACATGATCCAAGACGGACAGACCCGACCACACATCCCTGAAGCAGGCACCAAGATGCGATAACTCGGTCGTCCGATCAACCAATAGCCGAAATATGCCAAGACGGTCAGTAGCGTGACGGCCGCACGGAGGTGGTTGGCCAGGGCACCCATCCATCGCTCCGTTCAGCCGTGACCGGACGGCCCATTCACGTCCAATTCAGGTGAGCGACGCGCCGCCGCCACCGCGCTGAACCAATTTGCTCATGTTTGCTGCTTAATCCTTTATTATATGAATTGTTGAAGTCTGAAAGCTCTGCCCAAGGCGGACTTCTGACGCACAAAGGTTCGGTTTCACGTGCACGTTCTAAGAGTCCTTCATCGCTTGTTGTTCGTTTTGAGTGCATCGTTTGCCCTCCTACCGACGCTGGGTGCGACCTATGCCTGGGCTTGCCAGGAAAACGCGATGCTTGTGTTTGATGCGTCAGGTTCCATGGGCGCCATCCGCGATGGCTTGCCCAAGATCGCAACGGCCCGAGACGCTGCCACTGACGTGCTGCCCGATGTCACCCGCCTGCGCGCCACAGGTCTGGTCACCTACGGTGGTCAACGTGGTCCGATCTGCAGCGACGTCCAGCTCAGAATTCCACCAATGCGCAACAGTGGCGAATTGATCCTGGCCGAACTGGCCATGATGGAACCAAACGGGCAGACACCGTTATCTGACGCTGTCAACCTGGCTGCCGAAACGCTGCGGGGACTGGCGCAACCGGGCATCATTGTCCTGGTGACCGACGGTCTTGAGAACTGCGGCTACAATGCCTGCGCCCTTGGCCAAAAGCTGCGCTCATCCGGCGCCAATCTGCGGGTCCATGTCATCGGTTTTCATTTGCGCAGCACCGCCGAAAGCCGGGTCGCCTGCCTGTCGCGCGAAACCGGTGGAACCTACACGTCGACAGACTCGCGTGAGTCGCTTCGCGCCGCCCTGAAGGAAACTCTGGGTTGCCCGAAGATCTCTCAGCGGTCACCGCGCGATCCTGCTGCATTAACGCGCCTCGCGACCTTGCCACGGTACTAAGCGGCCTCAGTCCTGCGCATTGAGGGCTGGCGCAACTCCACCAATTGGCGCTATTTTCTCCAATAGGACTCGCCGGCAACCTCGTCGGCTCGGGTCATGGAGTACAAGTGCTTTGAATAAGAACCTTATCGTTACGGGCGGCAGCCGCGGCATAGGCGCCGCTACGGCTCGGCTGGCCGGAAGCCGCGGATATAATGTCGCCGTCAACTACCACACGAACGCCGAAGCCGCGCAGTCGGTCGTTGCTGACATAACAGCCGCAGGCGGTCGCGCCTTTGCCGTCCAAGCCGACGTTTCGACCGAAGATGGTGTCATGCAGCTGTTCGAAGCGGCCGACCGGCAGTTAGGCACGCTGCACGCCATATTCAGCAACGCCGGAACACTCACCCCCTACCGCCCGATTCAGGAGATCGAAGTAACCGACCTCGAAACGATATGGCGCGGCAACATATCGAGTGTATTTCTTTGCGCCCGCGAAGCCGCCAAACGCATGTCGACCACATCCGGCGGACAAGGCGGCGCGATCGTGATCAACTCATCGGCGGCTGCACGCATTGGCGGCGCCAACGGCATGCTGGCCTATGCCGCGTCAAAGGGCGCGACGGACACCTTCACCACGGGACTGGCTATCGAACTCGGCCCGCAAAGCATCCGCGTCAATGCCGTGAGGCCGGGGCTCATCGAGACGACGCTGCACGACCAGACGGGAGACCTGCAGCGCCTCGAAAAGCTGGTTGGCGCTGTTCCGATGGGACGGACGGGCACGGCGGACGAAGTTGCCGAGGCGGTTGTCTGGTTGCTTTCGGATGCGGCCAGCTACATCAACGGAACGCACATTGACGTCGGTGGCGGCCGATAGCAAGACCGCACAACGAGGAAATCGAAGCGAGGCGAGCATGTTCGAAGTTCAAAAGTCTAACGCCATTGACACCTGGCGCATTTATCTCTCGGGCGAAATCCACACCGACTGGCGCGAGCAGGTCGAAGTCGCCGCATTCGAGGCAGCGTTGCCGGTCTCGTTCTCGGCTCCGGTGACCAATCACGGCTTCAGCGATGATTGCGGAGTGGCCATCCTTGGTTCTGAGCCCAACAAGTTCTGGCATGATCACAAGGGCGCCCAGGTCAACGCGATTCGAACCAGAACACTGATCGAGAAGGCTGATATTGTCATTGTCCGCTTCGGCGACAAATACAAGCAGTGGAACGCAGCGTTTGATGCCGGACTTGCCTCGGCGCTTGGCAAGCCATTGATTGTCATGCATCAGCCGGAGCACGCACATGCCCTCAAAGAGGTCGACGCGGCTGCGCTTGCGGTGGTCGAGACGCCAGGGCAAATTGTCAATATCCTGCGTTACGTGATCAGAGGCGAACTCGACGCCCATCAAGGCGCCGCCGAATAGAGTGCCGTAGACGCGCCACGGGATCTGGCCCGGCTTTCTGGATGCTGCCGCCGCGCACGATGTTCCGGTCTGCGTGCGGCCAGTCATCATGCTTTCTTGCGAATACGCTACGGCTTGTGCGACTCTACCGTGCAAGACGGCGGAATTGCACCGCCCAAGACACGACAGCCGGGGAGGTTGGCTCATGAAACTTTTCTTCTCGAACCGACAACTGCAGCATGCGCCCCAGCAGTTCATGTCAGCCGGACGTATTGTTGCGCCCTTCGAGATCCCGGAACGCGCAGAACGCATGGCGCGGGGTCTAAGCGCCCTCGGTCTCGAATTGGTGGATCCGGATGATTTCGGGCTTGCGCCCATCCTCGAGGTGCACGCGGACCATTACGTCGATTTCCTGCGCTCGGCCTATGACCGATACCAGGAACTGCCCAACGCCGGCCCCGAAGTGCTGCCGAACGTCCATCCGCATATCGGCGCTTACGTAGACCTCGGCCCGCGCGAACGCCCGCGCCCGACGCACATCGTTGGGCAAACGGGATGGTATATCGGTGATCTTGCCTGCGCCCTCGGACGAGGCACATGGGATGCCGTCTACGCCAGCGCGCAATCG
>JBPCWB010000588.1:0-6074 GCA_051009955.1 Hyphomicrobiaceae bacterium
GTGATGACCGAAGGGACAGCCTTCGTGGAATGCGAGGTTCTTGACCGATCGCAACAGGCCGACGAACTCCTCCTCATGGGCCTGAGGATCCGCGAGGGCGTCGATGTTGACCGCCTTGCGGCCGTGAGTGGCCTTGTCCCTTCTCAAGCGGCTATCGCCGAACTTGTCGAGGCCGGGCTGATCACAAGCGACGGCGGCGGGCGGCGGCTCAGGGCCACGCCGGCCGGTCGCTTTATTTTGAATAGGCTGGTTCTCGAGCTGGCCGCGAGCTTCGAGCCTCCGTGACCTGACAACCGGACAGCACGCTCTTGGCTTCCATCATCGCCACTTCTTCGTGCAACCATGACCGGAATGCAGCGATCTTCGGCCGTATCTCGCTCCCCTGCGGACAAACAAAGTGAAACGCCCGGCGTGTCTTCAGCTTGAGCGGAAATGGCGCGACGAGCCGGCCCGTCCGCAAATCGTCGTGAGCGAGCGTATAGTGGGACAGCAAGACTCCGGCGCCTTCTATTGCGGCCTCGAGCGCGTGGTCAGCACTGTTGAACGAGAGCCCGCGGCCAAGATCGACGCCCTCGACACCGGCTTCTGCCAGCCAGTCAGCCCAACTCGGGAGATCGTAGATATTCGGCAGCGAACGATCGAAGATCAAATTGACATGCCGCAAATCACCTGGATCCTGCAGCGGGCCGTGGTTTTCGAGATAGCGCGGACTGACAACGGGCAGCAGACAGATGTCGACGAGTTTGTCGCAGACCATTTCGGGCAGATTTTCTGTCTGTGTCATGTTGCGAATTGAAACGTCGACGCCATCAGCCGCAAAGTCAGCCATGGTCGGTGTCGCAGAAATGCGCGCATCAATGTCCGGGCTCTGTTCCAGAAAACGATAGAGCCTCGGCGTCAGCCACTTCGCGGTGAATCCCGGTGGCGCGCTGATGACCAGAACACGATCGTCCCGGATCCGGTCGAGACTGGCGACCGCCTGGCGCAAGTGACCGAATCCGTCGTGCAGACCGGGGTAGAGCGTGCGCCCGGCATCCGTCAATTCGATCGATCGCGTTCGCCGGTGAAACAGTTTTACCTGCAGGAAATCTTCCAGCCCTTTGATCTGATGGCTGAGCGCAGCAGGCGTGACGTGGAGCTCGTCCGCGGCCCTCGAGAAACTCAGATGGCGCGCGGCGACTTCGAATGCCCGCAACGCGTTCAAGGGTGGCAAAGGCGAGGACATAGATGAAATTTCCTAATCCATGACGTGAGAGATCGTCGTTTGTGACTGTTTAAATAGGGGACTATGTTCCCTGACACAACAAGATGACATGAGGAGAAATAAAAAATGAAAACTCTGCATGACATGCCCGTCTGGGCCCCGACCGACGAGGAACTGCGCGAACTCGAGAACCGCGTCCGGGCCGAACGGGCCGGCGCAGCAACCAGCGCAGTGACCTACGTGACGCGGAAAGTTGGCTCGTTTCTCACCGCCGAGAGAGCTGCCGACAAGGTCCATCTCGACGCCTCCCAGACCTCCTAGGGACTGATGTATCCGGTGGAATGATCCACGTCATACGATCTATCGTTCAAGAAGCATGACTGAGTTGGAAACCAACCAGTCGGTCTCAGAGTGGGACCATCATGAGCAAAAAAGTCGACGCGCGCTCCCGCAGCCGTGTCGGCTTTTTTGACTCCTGCCATTGGTCTATCGGACCGATCCAAAGGTCGTTGCCGGAATATCAGCCGCGCGCAGATTCGCCGGCCGGCCCACCCATCCCTCTGGACAGGGCTGCACCCCCGGAATAGGCGAACAAGCGTTCGCGCCTGCGGCGCGATTGGTCTTAGATTGGGGGGTCATGAAGCAGCCACTGTCAGAAATTGTCGAACACGTCTTTGCGACCGACCGGGAGCCCTCCAGCTATGGAGCAATGATCGACGAGATCGGCCAGCATGGTATGGCCGTCATTTTGATCCTGTTCGCCCTGCCATCCGCCTTACCCGTTCCGGCTGCCGGATACTCCACGCTGCTCTCAATTCCGCTGTTTCTGATTGGGTTTCGCATTCTGCTTGGGCGTGACACCCTATGGCTCCCGGATCGTCTGCGCCGGCGCCCGTTTGATCCCAAATCGTTCAGCCGCAAACTGGTCGGCGGTATGCTGCGACTCATCCGGTTCGTGGAGTATTTCACGGTGCCGCGCTTCACCTGGCTGACATCGTCTCACTTTGTCCGACTGGTGATTGGTCTGCTGATCATTGCGCTAGCTGCATCGATGGCCTTGCCGATTCCGGGCACGAATACGGCCCCAGCCTTTGGCATCTTCCTGATCGGCTTCGCGCTGCTCGAGAAAGATGGTCTGCTGCTCATTATCGGCATTTTGTGCAGTTTGGTGGCCTTGGCGATTTCGCTCACTATTATTGTCTTCGGCTATCAGACGCTCACTTACCTGATCGATCTGCTGCGGGGATATCTATAGCCGATGCCCTGCTCCTGGGCGTCCGGTCGCGCGGCATGGGCTTGGCCAGGTCGGTGCTTCAATCCCGGGCGGATGTGTTTTATGTGGTGAGTTCGTGAGACATCACGGTCACCTGTTGAACTGCGAGGGAATCGGGCATGGCCCAATCAACATCTTCGATCTCGGCCCAAGCGGCCTATCAGTGGGGGGCGGCATCCCTTTTTGCGGCAGCTGTGATCATTTTGCTGGCGCTGGCTTTCGAACATGTGGGTGGCTATGAGCCCTGTCCGCTGTGTCTGCAGCAGCGCTATGCCTATTATGCGGGAATTCCAGCCCTCTTCATCTCACTGATACTGATCAGCCTGGAGCAACACCGCACGGCCACCATCCTGTTCTTCCTCACGGCCATCGGATTTCTGCTCAATTCCGGACTGGGCACGTATCACGCCGGCGTGGAGTGGAAGTTTTGGGAAGGACCTGCGACCTGCGACACCAATGTGCTGAAACCGCTGGCGCCGGGCGGCAGCGGGCTGCTTCACGACTTGTCGACCAAGTCGTTTGCCAGTTGCGGCGATGCGACGTGGCGCTTCCTTGGTCTGTCGTTTGCGGGATGGAACGTTCTGATCTGCATCGCCTTGACGATTGGCTGTCTCAAGGCTGCATTCGCCGCCGGCGAAAGCCGCGCGTAGCGTTTCGCGCGGCTCGAGAAATCCCACTTTCATTACAAAGTGTGGATACAGATCACGTTTTTTGACACAGGTGCTTAAGTGCTTCGCATTGATAACTACATTATAACTATTTGATTTACCTGAATTTTCCGGACGCAGCATTCATTTTAGATGGCGTGGCAGCTTGTTCGCATGAACGACTGTCAATCAAAATTCCCCTTTCGTGCCGCATATGTGCCCAGATGTGGCCATCGAACAACGATTTATTCTCCCTCATTCGCAGAACACAAAGCGAACCGGTGTGTGAGTAAGTGGGAGTATGGGGATGCGTAGATCGTACCCGAACACCGGCCTTCGTCGTTCAGTTCAGCAGGCGGCATCAGTAGCGCCGACTGCCCAACCGGATCAGTCTGGAGTGATGGCGAGCCCGTCACTTGCGTCAGATGACATATCCGAGAGTTTAGTACCGCGTTGTAACAGTAGCGTTGCGTTGAGTTCCGTTGCGTTTGCGTTGGGGCGGTCGTCCCCCAAAGACACACTGAAGAGTGTGTTTCAAAACCTCGGGCAAGAAGCTTCCAGTACACGGTTCATGCGTATGCGTCAGCGACTTGCCCGAAATCTCCGCGTTGCATCCTCGTGTTCATTGTTCAGTTCTGCGTAACCCACCGCGTCTCTTAGTTTGCGTTTGTTGAACCTTGGTTCGTTGCGTTTGCGTCGCGTTCGTAGGTAGCGTTGTGCGCGTTGGAGATAATTTAGTTTTATCAGTCCAGTGGAGTGTTTTTGTGCACGCGTTAAATGAAGTATCGACTGAATCACCACCGAGCTCATTGAGCACCTGGTTGCCCGTCGGATCCGTTTTAAACCGAGTCTTGGACGACGTCCGTGCCGGCATTCAGGTGACCTCACCAGGTTGCGAAGATCGACAGGATTTCGACAGCGATGGCGACAGCATCATCAACGGTGACAACCCAAACAGGGGGCCATACAGGGGGACGGGCGCAGTCCGCGATCTCATCCCCTGAAGGTTGGCAGGTGCGTACGGTGGACGACTACAAGGTCAGCTCGTTGGTCTCGGCTGAGCCAGTTATGCGTCGCGAGGCTCGAGCACTGTGCGTACCTGCCGCTCAACGTGCCCCCGGGGGCACCCGTGGCAGACAATCATCGGAGGTTCTCGTGATGACACCGAAGCATATCAATCCCCAGCAATGGCAGCATGCGATAGGCATCGCACGGCAGACTTGTGCCCGCATTTTCCGTGACGGCGGCACACCGGCCGACGCGCTAGAGGCCTTCGGCGTCGTCCATGATGCAGGTTCCGCCGATTGGAATTCAGCTGTCGAGACCATCGCACAGGTGTTGTGCAGCCAGCCGACAAAGCTGGCGGCATGAGCGACACCGATATCCAGGTCTAAGAACGAAAAGGCTTCACAGCACTCAAGAAGTCTCGCCAACCGACGTAACCGATCCTCGCACGTCGGTTGGCCAATGCCCTCACTGGGTCGATGACCCGATCAACCGGCATGTCCCCACATGCCGGTATTTTATTTTCTGAAGGTTGCCACCATCACAATCGCGCGTCAGCCGCCGGCGACGCCCTGCGTATTGACGTACAGGGCATAAAGCGACTGACTCGCTGCCATGAACAGGCGATTGCGCTTCAAGCCGCCAAAACAGACATTTGCACAACGCTCTGGCAGTCTGATTCGGCCGATCTGATGCCCGTCAGCCGCAAATACGACAACTCCGTCGAGTTCTGGATCTCCCATACCCCAGCCGCACCAGAGATTGCCGTCAATGTCGACACGGAAACCATCGGGCGTTCCGCGACCTGCATCGATGAAGATCCGCTTGTTGGAGATTGATCGCCCGTCCGAACCGACGTCGTAGGCCAAAATATTGCGATTCGGCTGACCCCGTGATTCGACGACGTAAAGGACGCTTTCATCCGGTGAAAACGCCAGACCGTTGGGACCGAGGATATCATCGGCGACGATCTCAGCCTCGCCGGTCGCCGGATCGAGCCGATAGACGTTCTGACTGATTTCAGGCTCGGATTTGTGGCCTTCGTAGTCGCCCAGGATACCGAACGCCGGGTCCGTGAACCAGACGCTGCCATCGGATTTCACGACGACATCATTCGGCGAGTTGAGCCGTTTGCCGCCATAACTGTCCATGAGAACGCTGATCGTCCCGTCATACTCGGTGCGCACAACGCGCCGTTCGCCATGCTGACACGAGACCAGGCGCCCGCCGCGATCTCGCGTGTTGCCGTTGGAAAAGTCCGACGGCTTGCGAAAGATGCTCACCTCACCGGTTTCCTCTTCCCACTTGAGGATGCGGTTGTTCGGTATGTCGCTCCACAGAAGATAACGCCCATCGCCGAACCAGACCGGGCCTTCCGACCAGCGGCACCCCGTGTAGAGGCGTTCGACCGCGGACTGGCCAATGCGGAGCGCATCGAACCTGGGATCGAGCGATTCGATTAACGGATCTGGATAGCGTGGAAAGTCACGCCAACCGGCGGACTTGGGATGAGACGACGGATCTGTTGGAGACACGGCAAATTCCTGGATTCGATTTTCTTGCAGGTTGGGAAGACGAGAGCTTAGGACTTAGCCGAGATTTGGCAAAGCCGATAGGTCTTGCAAGAAGGCCAGGAACAGGGTCGCCCGTAAAGGTCTCCGACCTGCCGATCAGTTCGACGCACCCGCCGTCAGCCACGGCGGGCGCATCACGAGCCGGCACCAGCACCTCGTTCGGCTGCCGGCTCGTCCGCGCACTATGGCTCCAGTTCGGAATCCCAATAGAGATAGTCGAGCCAGCTCTCATGCAGGTAGTTCGGCGGAAACGCCCGGCCGTTGCGGTGCAATTCGTGCACCGTCGGCCGATAGGGCTTTTGCTGCGGATACATTCCGCACTTTTTCGGCAGAGAGTTGCCCTTTCTCAGATTGCAGGGCGAGCAGGCCGC
>JBPCWB010000589.1:0-7853 GCA_051009955.1 Hyphomicrobiaceae bacterium
ACCGTCTACGAAGGCGTCTACCTTCTCGGGACATCGATTGCGCGGCCGCTGATCGCCAAGAAGCAGATCGAGATCGCCCGGCAAACGGGTGCCGATGCGGTCTGTCACGGTGCGACGGGCAAGGGGAACGATCAGGTCCGGTTTGAGCTGGGTTATTATGCGCTAGAGCCCGGTATCAAGATCATCGCCCCGTGGCGTGAATGGTCATTCACCGGTCGCGAGGCGTTGCTCGACTTCGCGCGCATGCATCAGATCCCAATCGCCAAGGACAAGGAAGGTGAGGCCCCGTTCTCGGTCGACGCGAACCTGCTGCATTCGTCATCCGAGGGCAAGGTCCTTGAAGATCCGAACGTCGGCCCGCCAAGTTTGGTCTTTCAACGCACGATTGATCCGGAAGATGCGCCCGACAAGCCGACGATCATCACGATTGGATTCGAGGCCGGCGACGCAGTCAGTATCGACGGTCAGGCCATGAGCCCCGCGGCGCTGCTGACAGCGCTCAACGAACTTGGCCACGACAATGGCATCGGTCGGCTCGATCTGGTCGAGAACCGCTTCGTCGGTATGAAGTCACGTGGCGTCTACGAGACGCCCGGCGGCACGATCCTGCTGTCGGCTCACCGCGCGATGGAGTCGCTGACGCTTGATCGCGGCGCCGCACACCTCAAGGACGAACTGATGCCGCGCTACGCTGAACTGATCTACAACGGTCTGTGGTTCAGCCCCGAGCGAGAAATGCTGCAGGCGCTGATCGACAAGAGCCAGGAGCGGGTCTCTGGCAGTGTCCGCCTGAAACTCTACAAGGGCAATGTCATTGTCGAAGGTCGAGAAAGCAAGCAATCGCTCTACGACCCCGAGCTCGTGACCTTCGAAGACGATCAGGGCGCCTACGACCAGCAGGATGCCGAAGGCTTCATCAAACTCACGGCCCTGCGCCTGAGGACGCTGGAAATGCGCAACCGCAAATAGCACATCTCAGTTGAATACGCTCTAGGCCAGTGCGTTCAGGAGAACCGCGACAACCAGCGTCTGGGGCACGGCCAGAACCGGCAACATCAACGCCAGTTTCCATGAGCCGGTCGTGTCCTTGAGGCTCATGATCTCGGTGTAATCGGTGGCGACGCCCGCCATCAGAAACGTGAAGCCGTTGCCCGGAGCCGATGCCCGGGTCACCAGATCTGCCGCAATCGGCGCTGAGCCTTCCGAACAGACTTCAATAATGGTTGCAGCAATCACCGTCATCATGACGCCGAAGAGCGTCGGCCCGAACCAGTCTGCAAATGCCTCAGGCGGCAATAGGGCTCGAATTGCAGCGGCCAGGACCACGCCAAACAGCAGCCAGCGCAACACCATGCGTGAGCCATGCAGGCCGTCGCGCAGCATTTCGACACCGCCGCGCCAGCTTGGTTGCAGGTTCGAAAACCAAACGCGCAATGCCTGCCGCAGGTTCGTGGAGCCGTTTTGGACTCCGGCCAATCGAGCCGGATTGTCCGGAAGCCGGCCGCGTTCGACCAGGACGTCGAACAGCCATCCCGTGGCAATCGCAATAACCGCCGACAGCAAGACGAAGGCGATCGTATACCACCACCCGATCAACGCGATCAGGATGACGGTGAGGCTCAGTGAGTTCCATGGGCTTGCCAGAAGAAATGCGATCGTTTGCCCGATACTGGCGCCACGCTCATAGAGCTTCATACCCACCATCAGGATACCGTGGCTGCACAAATCGAACAGAACCCCGGCCGCCGTTGCACGCAGAATTCCGGTCATCCGGCGATTGCCCGAAAGCGCCGATATGACGATCTCGCGCGGAACGCGGTCCAGAAGGCCGACGAAAACGATGCCGAGCACGATGCCCCACCACATAGCGTTCATCAGCTCATAGGTGCCACTGGCAAAATGCGCGAGCTGCGAGTGATCGTCTGCAGCACCGAACAGCAGATGTGCGCCGTAGCCCAGCGCGACAAGCACCGCACTGCCCCAAAGCATGTAGTCGACCCGGCGCCGTGGCTGCGCGGCGGCGGCTGGTGCGGTGTCGCAACACGACGTCGCAATCTCGAGTTGCGGACTCGCCGGCTTCGCGGTTTCCTTCGGCGGGCAGCACGCCGGAGCATTGTCCTTCGCCTGCCAAATTCTCATGATCGCCAACATGTAAGGTATATGGACCTTGGAGTTACTGGAAGGTCAAGTGCATGCGCTTCTGCGGCGTTAGTTCGTCCTTAGTTCTACTCCTATTCTGACGCCGACGCCTTCTTCTTTGGCTTGGCGGCGAAGAAGTCAGCGATTCGTGCCTGTGGTTCGCCTGTAACATAGGCACCCGACAAGGCATCAATACCCGCCATGACGCCTTCTTCCACGGATACGCGCTGCCAACGATTCATGAGAGCCTTCTGGGACCTGACCGCCTGGGGCGCCGCCCGGCAGATGGCCTGGATCCAATGCGCGACAATCCCGTCCAGGCCATCGGCAGGTGCGACTTTTTGCACAAATCCCATCGCCAAGGCCTCGCTGGCCGAGAACGTTTCGCCGGTGAGCAGGATTTCTCGTGTCTTGCCCCAACCGATCTGCCCTGGCAGCAAGGCCGCTTCGATCACCGACGGTAGCCCCATGTGAACTTCCGGCATCCCGAACACGGCCGTCTCGGCGGCCGCCCGAAAGTCGCAACTGGCCGCCACTTCGAGACCGGCCCCAAGGCAGAAACCGTTGATACGGCCGATGACGGGAACCGAGCAATTGCGGATCGCCTTACACGCCTCATGCAGACGCGTAATGTAGAGGCGCCCGCTGTCGGCGCACAGGCCACCCAATTCGTTGAGATCGGCACCACCGATGAAGGCGCGATCGCCGGCTCCCGTTAACACCACCGCACGCAGGTCACCGAACTGCTCAAGATCATCGATGGCCTGCTTCAGTTTGACAACCTGCGCCGTGGGCAGACAATTGAGGCGCGTTTGGTTGTCGACGACGATCTGTGCGACCCGGCCTGTGCCAGAATGATCAATGAACTTGGTAAAGACGTCCGACGCGCTCATCGCAGTGCCTTTCTGTGACAATAGACAATTGGTGTGTGTTGTAACGTTTCGATTTATTGTTGCAAAACGACGCGTTCATCCGTGAATAGGGTTGCGTTTGCAGCGCAATTGATTCGTTTGCTTTGATCGACAAGGACCACTGACTGCTATGCCACTGCAAAACCGTGTCACTCCCGATGGCCAGATTATTGCCACATCGGCGCGCGGTACGCTGATAGGCAACCGCGGTGGCATGATGCATCGTATCGACAAAACGCTTGGTCCGAAGCGCTGGGTATCGAAACAATGGATCGCCTGCCGTGTGTCTTACAAAGGGCGGTGGCGCGAGGTCATGGGGCCGGACAGTTATACCGAACTGTTTTTTCTCGATGAGGCGACGTCCTTTGCTGCCGGCCACCGGCCCTGCTACGAGTGCCGCCGGCGGGAGGCCGTCTTCTTTTCCGAGCTTTGGGCGGAAACCTTCGGGTCCGGGCTCCGGGCCAAGGCCGGTGAGATCGACTCTACACTGCATGCGGAGCGTTTGAATGCGGAAAACCGGAAGGCGACATTCAAGGCAAATGTCGAAGACCTGCCAACGGGCGCCATGGTGCAATGGCGCGACGGGGCCTATCTCGTCCTGGCCGGACGATTGTTGCGCTGGTCTTCCGAATGTTATACCGCAGCCGTCGACGCAGAGACAGATACAGTCGTCGAGGTGTTAACGCCGCGCAGCACGCTTGAGATCTTTCGCGCCGGTTACGATGCTGATCTGCACGAGTCTGCCTTGAAGTTCATGTAAACTATGATTCGTGAAATCGCGTAGGTCCGCAGCGTCGACCGAGCGTTGGCATTGAACTTGCTGATGGTCGTGCACAACAGCCGCACCATGTAAATTTGTTAATCAGCAAGGCAGGCCCCGATGTTCAACAAGAAAACCGACAGCAATTCCTATTTTGCGAACGAGCAAGTCCAAAATGGAGACACGGCGACGGAATTGACAACGTCTAACGTGCCGATCGACATTTCTGGCCTCGGTTCCGAAACCGCTCCCAAGTCCAATTCGATTATCGACGAAATGTTGAAAATGAAGGGTGACCTGGAAAGCGATGGCGACATTCTGATCCAGGGCAAGGTGACGGGTAACGTCCGCTGCCGGCTCCTTGTCGTCGACAAGGGAGCGACCATCGACGGAGGCATCTCGGCGGAAGAAGTCATCATCCGCGGCATCACCAACGGTAAGATCCAGGCCAATCGCGTTCGTCTCGAAGAGACAGCGCACGTCAGCAGCGAAATCTTCCATCGCTCGTTCGCCGTCCATGAAGGCGCGCGCATCGAAGGAGCGTTGTACTATCGGGAAAATCCCCTCGACGAAAGCGATAAGCCAAAGACAACCGCAGCCAAAGCCGAGAAGACCGCCAAGCCTGTGGCTGAAAAGGACCCCGCACCTTTGGCCAAGCCGGCGGCAGCCGCCACATCTGCCACGAACGGTTCGGCCTCGACTCAGTAAGCGAGAGCACCTGTTGCAATTGCAAAGGGAGCGGCCTCGTTGGTCGCTCCCTTATTGCGTTCGCCCGGCCTCGCGATACGCCGACCTCAAATCTCCTCACGCGCGATGAAATGGCCGAGAAGAGTATCAAGTGACAACCCGCCAGGTCCCTTGAGCGTCAGATACAGCAATGGAAAGCACCACAACAGGCGCTGATCACTAATTGCAGAATCGTGGACACGGTCGAAGACTTCACCGATCGCTTTGGCGTCGACACCGTGGAAGTTCATGTCCACGAATGTCATGACGATAATGAACCCGATGAGACCGACGCTGGACAGCCGCGTGAACAGGCCCACCAGAAGCAGGATCGGCAGTACGAACTCGGCATAAGTCCCGGCGTAGACGATCGCGCCATACGGCAAGAATGGAATCTTATCAGCGTTGTAGCCGTACTGCTCGGCAACGGTCGGTAGTATTTGCGCATAGGCGCCCGTCGTCGGGACAAACCAAGCCGGAAATCCCGAGCCAACCTTGGTGGCAGCGGAGTTCAGAAAGTACAGCATCAGGGCGCTGGAGAACATCAGCCGAGCGGCCAGGCCTAGAAACCAACCGTCCGTGATCCACTCGATTGCGCCGAAAAAACCATTGTAGATTGCCCTCAGGCCATCAATCATTCTCTATCCCTCCAGCACTCCCAACACGACTTGGCGCGTTGCGACACCAAGTGAACAATTGCGCGTCGGCCACGCACTGCTACGACACATCCACGCCGATCACGGCACCTGTTGCAAATAGTAACTGCAGCATCTCCGCCAGGTCAGTAGGTTTGCCGGCCAGGAGCGGTCCGGCTACCACACCAAGTTCCGCCCCGCACTGTAGTGCCTGACAGAACGACCATGTCGCTTCCGGAATAAGCCGGACATCGACATCCAAGTGTGGACGCACGATCATTCCCCACTCTGCTTCTGGTGCGATCTCCTTCAAGGCAGAGATGGGATCGTCGTCCATCTGGTGGGCCTGCCAGATCGACACCACAGGCCAATCCGAGCGCAGGATCCGCAATGACGGATGGAGTCTCAGACTCGCACGATGCATTCTCGCCGGCGCCACAGCCTGCAGCGCTTCAATTCCAATAGGTTCCGCGTCCGGTGCATTGTAGGCCTGCCCCCACGCCCATTCGATACGTCCGACGTCGGCGAGATAGGGTACTCCGGCGGCCGGTTCGAAGGTCTCGATGAAGTCCGCAAAGCCGGCGCCATATTCGTGCATCACCGGCGACACGGGAGCGTTCTGGGTGACGAAGACACGGGCCATGGCCGTGAAGAACTCAGCACCGACCAATTGCGCAACGACCGGATGGCGCGATCGCAGGACGGAGACCAAGCCAGCTGTCATGTTGTTGCGATAGACGTTGAAGCGCTTGCTTGACGGACTGTTTGTTGTTTGTGCCAGATCTTCGGGTTGGGACGCATTGGGATTGCGCAATCTCTCTGCCAAATCGCGCTGGGCGTCAGGCCATGGCATAACTGGCATCCGTCGTATTGCGTGGTGCGACCTGAAGGATACGCTGGGCCTTCTGAGACTCAGCGAACAGCGTTGACCACTCCGGGATTTCATTGTCCCATTCGATCAGCGTCGGCAGTGGGCCGGACTTTCCAATGGTGCGCCGGAAGAGAGACCAGACGTCATCGACCACCGCGCGATCGTGGGCATCGATCAGCAGTCGGTTGCCAAGATCGTCGTGGTCCTCGGCATGCCCTGCAAGATGGATTTCGCCGACGAGATCGAGCGGAAAGCGATCGATGTAGGTCTCCGGTTCGCAAGCGTGGTTCGTGCAGGACACATACGCGTTGTTGATGTCGAGCAACAGGCCGCAACCGCTGCGCCCGGCTATCTCCGTCAAGAAGTCGATCTCGTCATAGGTGCTGCTCGCGAACACCACGTAGGTGGCCGGGTTCTCAAGCAGCATCATGCGTCCAATATGGGTCTGGACTTGATCGACGTGCTCGCTCACGATCCGCAATGTTTCGGCCGTGTAGGGCAGCGGCAGAAGGTCATTGAGGAAAACGTTGTCATGTGTCGACCAAGCGAGATGCTCTGAAAAGCTTGCCGGCTCATATCGGTCGATCAATCCCTTCAGGCGTTCGAGATGATCTTGATCAAGTGCACCTGCAGAACCGATCGACAACCCGACCCCATGCAGCGACAATGGATAGCGACTGCGGATCGCTGCAAGAAATCTGTGGGGTGGACCACCCCGCCCCATATAGTTTTCCGGGTGGACCTCGAACCAGCCGATCTGCGGCCGACCATCCAGGATATCGCCATAGTGCTCAGCCTTCAGGCCGACTCCTGCGCTAGGCGGCAGACTTGTGATCGGCTGGTTGCGGCTATCACGCATGGACGGCCTTGTCCTATGGTGTCGGGCAAGTTCAGGTTTTCGGAACGTCGCGCGGCAAAGCGGCGAGGCTGCCTTTGCGCCCGTCCGGCAGGACCTTCTCCCACGCTAGTCCCTCACAGCTGCCCTTCGGGACCAGCGTCCACGCGTTGCCCTGATAGTCCACCGTGGATGTGCCGGCACAGGTGGTTCCCGGACCAGCCGCGCAATCATTCTTGCCAGCAAGAGACACACCGTAGCATCTTTCCATATCACCGGCAGCAGCGCCCTGCGCTTGCAATCCGGAGGCGGCCATGGCAACGGCACCGGCAACGAATGCAGCCGTCGAGAGTTTCTTGCTCATTGTTCGGCTCCTGCATGATTTCAATCGGCCGACGCGGGCGGCCCGTTGCTCAAACCACTTACGGAACGACGAGTGCGACTCAAGAAACAATTCATCACTTTGTCTTGATGCTTTTGTTCAAACGGTCGATTGGCTGTTGAACCGGGCGTCGTATCCGCCCGGTTCCTGGGACGGTGATGTGCAATCGCAATCAACTCGACTCGCGGATGTCGACGAAGTGACCGGCAATTGCCGCGGCGGCGGCCATCGATGGCGACACCAAGTGTGTCCGACCACGGTAGCCCTGACGACCTTCGAAATTGCGATTCGACGTTGCGGCGCATCGCTGCCCCGGCTTCAGTTGATCAGGGTTCATGCCGAGACACATCGAGCAACCCGGCTCGCGCCAGTCGAAACCGGCATCGACAAAGATCTTATCAAGGCCTTCTGATTCGGCTTGCGCCTTGACCAACCCCGAGCCCGGGACAACGTGTGCATAATCGAGCCGGTCGGAAATCTTCTTGCCCTCGACGATCTTGGCTGCCGCGCGAAGATCTTCGATTCGTCCGTTTGTGCACGAGCCGATCCAAACCACGTCGAGACCGATATCTGTGATCTTGCTGTTGGGCGTCA
>JBPCWB010000590.1:0-3486 GCA_051009955.1 Hyphomicrobiaceae bacterium
GTCGTCTCGGCTATGGACAATACAAACGCCTGCGCCAATCGTATTGCGCATATCGTCTCAAATGCACAAGCGATTACGACGCCCTTCGGCCGCACACAAATCGGCCATGACTTCGAAATGACATTGCGCACTCTGGCGGGTGTCGGGGCTCATCCGAACGTGGCAGCGGTGCTGGTTCTCGGCCTCAGTCTTGCCTCGGCAAATGCACTGGCGGAGCGTATCCGCCCCAGCGGCAAGCCTGTCAAGGTATTGGGCTTGCAGGAAGCCGGCAATACTATGGCGCTGACGGCCGAAGGTGCCCGTGTGGCCGCCGATCTGGTCGTCACAGCGTCCGAGAACGTGCGCGAATCTTGCGACTTCTCGGATCTTGTTGTCGCCGTTGAATGCGGTGGTTCTGATACGACATCAGGTCTTGCCGGCAATCCCACGGTCGGCCTGTTCGCGGATCGCTTCATTGATGCCGGCGGCACAATCATCTTGTCCGAGCCTGCAGAGTTCATGGGGGCGGAGCACATTCTGGCCAAGCGCGCCGTCAATCCTGCGGATGCCGAGCGTATTCTCGAAATGGTCAAATGGTTCGAGGAAGAAGCAGAACGCAATGGCGTCGATATGCGGGGCACAAATCCCACGGCTGACAACATCGACGGCGGTCTCACGACGTTGGAGGAAAAATCGCTTGGCGCCATCGTCAAGGGCGGCTCGCGACCGATCGTCGAGGTGATCGAGTACGCAGAGCTGCCGTCTAAGCGGGGGCTCGTGGTCATGAACACGCCATCTGCGGCTTGCGAGTCGATGACCGGGCTGCTGGGCGGCGGATCACAGCTGATCATCTTCTCGACCGGGCGGGGGAACGCCATCGGTGCGCCGATCTCGCCGACCGTCAAGATCACAGGAAATCCGCGCACGGCAAGCGCCATGAGGGAGAACATCGACGTCGATGTGAGTGCTATTATTTCGAAGAGTGAGCCGTTGGACTCTGCTGCTGAACGACTTTGGGGCGAGATGGTCAAGATTGCTCAGGGCAAGCTTACGCGGTGCGAAGTTTTACAAGAAGAGCAGCTCTCGGTTAGCCGCTTCGGGCCATCGGTATAATTTGCAGGGTCTTCATCTCAGACTTGTTGAACCGAGTAATCTGGCCCGGCACATTTGGACTTGCCCGACAAAATGGCGAGACATTTGATAGCGGAAATCTATCAGGCGCCGCCAATGAGCGCTGCTGGATCGACGATGTCAATCAGGTGGGCATCGCTCCTGCAGATCCGTTTCGAGAGGACATTGCGCTGCCGGACAAGTGGGGCGGGCTCGTCGTGAGCTGAGCCCGACCTGCGATCATCACTCCGCCGCCTCGGCGATGTCCTTTTCATCGTGGACCACGTTGTACTGACGGTCCATGGTGATTGGCGTCTCGTAGTAGGTCAGCTCCGGCGGATGATCATATTTTTCTGTCATGTATGCGACCCACTCGGGTGAATAGGCCCGTTCCGCAGCCTCCCGCGACTCCCAAAGATAGATCCCGCCGCCGATGCCCTCCTTGTAGAGAACATTCTTGCGCAGCAGTCCCTCCGTGGCCATGTAGCGAGGAATGGAGTCGCGAAACAGCTGGACGGCCGCCTCGCGATCGGTCCCTTCTGGCAGTCGGTACGTCACAATGGTCAAAACCTGGGTCATGCATTTGCCTCCTTGCAGGCCAACAGGTGCGCAGTGCAGACGCGCCCTGCTGTGCGGTGACGGCCCGAGCCTACGCGGGTATTGCGCCACTGTCGATCGGCTCATTCGTTTCGTCAACCAACGGGAGAACACCCACGCACCGAACGCGTAAATTGGTCGTTTATCTCGGCAGTCACAGCCAGCCCCGCAGTTGCTCGTGGACCAGCGTGGACAGCATCTCAATCGACGTATCGCTGTCATTGAGGCAGGAAACCACAGAGAAGTTTTCACCACCATGCCGGTGAAAACCGTCACGCGCTCTGATGGCAATCTCTTCCAACGTCTCGACGCAGTCGGCTGCGAAACCGGGCGTCACGATGAGCAGGCGTTTTGTTCCTTCGCGCGCGAGTTTGATCACTGTCTGATCGGTGAAGGGCTGGTGCCATTCCTTGCGTCCCGTTTGGGACTGGAATGTCAAAAGCATCTTTTCGCGGTGGTAACCCAACGATTTTCGAAGTAGTCGTGCGGTCTTGTGACATTGACAATAATAGGGGTCACCCTTGGCCAGAAATTCCCGCGGCAAGCCGTGAAATGACAACAGGATCATGTCCGGTTCGTCTGATAGCGTTGCAAGGTGGCCGCGCACGCTCTCGGCCAGAGCCGCGATGTTTGACGGCTGGCTGTAGTAAGCCGGCATTGTGCGGATTGCAGGTTGCCAGCGCATGCGCTGCAGTGCTTCGAACGCCTTGTCCTGTGCCGTTGCCGTCGTTGCAGCGCTGTATTGTGGGTAGAGCGGCACGAGCAGGATTCGCTCGCAGCCTCGTTCCTGCAGGCTGGCCAACGTCGGGCCAATGGCCGGTTCGCCATAACGCATTGCCCAGGCCACCTCGATCTGATTGCCCGTAACGGTTTCAGCGAGCCTGGCCTGCAGCCGCTCCGACTGATTGCGCGTGATCGTCTTTAGCGGCGACTCATTGCGTTGTCTGTTCCAGATCTTGGAATAGGCATTGCCGCTACTGTGTGGTTTGCGTGTTAGGATGATGGCATTGAGAATGAACCACCATGCTGGTCCTGCCCTGTCGACAACTCTCGGATCAGATAAGAACTCCTTGAGATAGCGCCGCATGGCCCAATAGGATGTAACTTCTGGCGTGCCGACGTTCACCAGAAGAACGCCGATCCTTCCTGATTGTACGACGGGGTGACCATCAAAGTATGTCGCCGTTCCGCTGTGGCCTTGATCGGTCATTGTCCAACGTCTATGCAGCACTGTGCGCTTGCGCGGTCAGGATGGCGGGATCAATTCCGCCGATCAATTCTGATCCATGCCTCACGATCCCCACTCATTAGCAAACGGGTTGTTAAAACTGTCGGTCGTATTCGCCGTCGGCCTAGCATCGTGCACCGTTGGCGATTCGCATGAGTCTGCTCACTTGAGATGGAACCAGTCTGACGAGCGGGATTTGCGATGAGATCAAGCCAGCCGGTAGAACGAGCGACCGGGCAGGCTCGCTTGTATTTCGAACCGGATCGGGCGCTCTGAAGGGTTCGTCATGACGTTGCCGATGACGCGCATGTGCAGCACGAACGTTAGTTTTATAAATGGCGGCCCGTTGGCAGCGTAGAGCGGTATCACTTCTTCGTGCACCAAACCAGATCGAGCATGGCGTCGCGCCGACGGGCGACTTGATCATCTAGCACACCGAGATTGGCGGCTGGGGCAACAAAGCGCGCATTCATCGATCTCCAGTCCCGTTCTTGCGGGGTTATTGCGTGACGCCGCACGTTCCACAAAAGCTTGAATTGTCTCTTGCCGCAATCAGATGGTCCAGTTTGAGT
>JBPCWB010000591.1:0-3620 GCA_051009955.1 Hyphomicrobiaceae bacterium
ACCGGATAACCGTTGATGGTCGTCACGTCACCGGTCGTCGTCACGGTCAGACGACCGTCGCGCGTATAGACCGGACCTTGCGGGCCTTCGAAGGCGAGCCAGGCATCGCCTACGACGGCGACATCAAGTGGGTTGCTGGTATGGACCAGCGGTCCGGAGTTGCGTGAGATGTGTGATTCGCCGACCGTTACGAAATCGACGGTGTTTGCAGCCGTACTGGACATGACTGTTTCGAACCTGACCTCTTCTGCGCGAAAACCGGTCGTGGTCGCATTGGCGACGTTATGCGCCAGTGTCGTAAGACGCTGTTCAAGAGCGATCTGGGCCGAAACTCCGACGTAAATACTTGACTGCATGACTAGCGGCCTCCCAGCCTCATGTTCTGTAAGCTTGTGAGAAGGGATGCGCTCAAACCGAACTGGATCGGCTGACCCACCAGAATGGACGGTGTCACCGGCGCTGACTGGGGATTGTTGATGTCCCAAAGGCTCGTGAACCGCTCAAGGAATTCGCCCAGCTTCTCCGGATCCTTGAGCTCTTCGATGTCGATGCGTGATTCAATCAGTTCGGCTTGGCGGTCGATGTCCTGCGTCGCAATGCTCGGAGGAAGTTGAAGGACCGTCTGTACAACTTCGAGCAGCGCGCGGTCGGCTAAAATTGAAAAGGCGTTGGTAATATCGTCGGCACGCCGTTCAAAATACAACGCCAATCGAACGCCCGGATTTTCCAGGCCGGCGTCCTCTTCCAATGTCTGTCGGATGTACTTATCGACGGTTTCCTGCTGCGTGCGGCCAAACGCTGTTGTTGCGTCGGAATAGCGCGCAAAGTTGAAGACCTCGGCAAAGTCCCGGAACCGGGTGTCAGACAGGCCGTTGGCAAAGCTCTCCGGATCGTCAATGCCCTCCTTGAGAACCTTCGTCATGAAGGCCTTGGCGTAGGTCATCTCCGATAGGCCATGGGCACGCATGGCGAAATTGAACACGCGCGAATCTTCCACGAATTCGTCGAGCGTTTTGATTTCTGAAATGCGGCTCAAATAATGCTCGGCTTCGCGCGCCACAAAGGGTTCGTTTGCCTTGCGTTCGAGCGCTACCGTGAAATCCCTGGATATCAGGCTGTAGCTTGCAGTCGTGGTCAGCATCGCGTTCGCGCTCCAGTGGCTATGGGGCGATCATGCCGCCCGGTGCTTGCTTGGAGCTTGTCGCGAACCGCGAATATTGCAAGTTCGGGCGCCACCGTCAGGTTGGCACAAGCGGAGTCGATTTGGATGGGCACTGTGCGGTCGTCTGCCGATGGCAGTGTTCCGTCGCAGCCTCACGGCGGATCATGTCACCAATTTGCTCCACCATCGCGGAACGTGACGACATTTGTGCTGACAGGCCATGCATTGATAGGGGATTGAAGTGACAATCATTGTTGGCTTGATCGTTACGCTGGTCTGCATGATGGGTGGCTTCATGGCCATGGGCGGCCATATCGGCGTCATCTGGCAACCCTGGGAATACGTCATTATCTGTGGTTCGGCGTTTGGCACATTCATCGTCGCCAATCCAATGAAGACGATCAAAGACGCCGGCAAGGGGCTGGGCGAAGCCTTCACCAACGCGTCACCAAAACGTGCGGAATATCTCGAAATTCTTGGTCTGCTCTTCACGCTGATGCGCGACATTCGCAGCGGCCAGCGCGTTGCCATCGAGGCACACATTGACGCGCCGGAGGAGTCGGACCTGTTCAACGCCTACCCGTTAGTCGCAAAGAACAAGGAACTGGTTGTGTTCATTTGCGATTACGTCCGCCTGTTGATTGTCGGCAACGCGCGCACTCACGAAATCGAAGCCCTCATGGACGAGGAGATTCAGACAGTCCGTCACGACAAGCTCAAGGCCTACCACGCCTTGGTCACCGTTGGCGATGGTTTGCCGGCGCTCGGAATTGTTGCTGCCGTGCTTGGCGTGATCAAGGCAATGGGCGCCATCGATAAGCCTCCGGAAATCCTCGGCGGCCTGATCGGTGCGGCGCTGGTCGGAACCTTCGCCGGGATCTTCTTTTCCTATGCCGTTGTGGCGCCGATCTCGGCGCAGATAAAGATCGTTCGTGAGAAGAAGATGCAACTCTACGGTGTCGTCAAGCAGTCGCTGCTGGCATTCATGAATGGTGCCATGCCGCAGATCGCCATTGAACATGGGCGCAAGACAATCTCAAGCTACGAACGCCCCACCATTGATGAAGTCGAACAGCAGACAATGGGTGGTGGTGCCGAAGCGACGGCGGAAGCCGCCTAAAGTCGCGACCAAGGGGACAAACCATGATGGATGATATTGACGCGGGCCAGGCCAATGGATTGTCGATCGATGCGAGTGCATCGGACGCTGGTCACGCCTTGGCATCGAATCTGACTGGCGGCGAGTCGTCGAGAACACTGGCGCAGAGTCAGGATCTGATCATGCGGATCCCGGTCACTGTCCAGATCGTCATCGGCAAGACCAAGATGGCGGTCGCCGATCTGGTCAAGCTCGGTCCAGGCTCTGTCGTGACGTTGGATCGCGGTGTCGGCGAGCCCGTCGACCTTGTCGTCAACGGCCATCTCGTTGCGCGCGGACAGCTCGTCGTGCTCGACGAAGACAATTCCCGCTTCGGCATATCGTTGACCGAGGTCGTCGAAAGCCCTGCCTCGAACTGATAGCGGCGACGAATGGCTGAAGAACAGGACAAGAGTAGCAAAACAGAAGAGGCGTCCGAGAAGAAAATTCGCGACGCCGTGGAAAAGGGCAATACGCCGTTTTCCAGAGAGGTCAACACGTTGGCCTCCATGATCGCAATCCTTTTGGCAACGTTCTTTTTCGTTTCCAATCGGGCACGCGATCTCAGTTTTTCTCTGTCGCGATTTCTCGACGAGCCAAACGCTATCAGATTGGACACATCAGGCGATGCCGTGATGGTAATGCTGCAGGTCGGCGGTGCTGTCGCGGCCTTCTTGCTGCCGATCGTCATCCTGCTGCTGCTTGCGGGCTTGATTTCGTCTGCCGGGCAGAACCCGCCGCGCGTTGTCTTTGAGCGCGTCAAAGTGCAAGCCTCACGCATTTCGCTGCAGAAAGGCTGGACCCGGGTATTCGGTGCGCAGGGCCGTGTGGAGTTCGCCAAGGCACTGTTCAAGTTTGCGTCGATCAGCTTTGTTGCGTTCATGATCATGCAGACTTTCAGCTCGCAAGTGACCGGCGCTATGCACGTTCATCCGGCCGCATTGCCGAATCTGACGCTGGACTTGGCGACACGGCTGATTGCGGCCGTCGCAATCGCCTCGTGCCTGCTGGCCGCTGCTGATCTCGCATGGTCGCGGCATCACTGGCGCAGTGAGCTGCGCATGACCAAGCAGGAAGTCAAGGACGAGCACAAGCAGATTGAGGGTGACCCGCTGGTCAAGGCCAAGTTGCGGTCGATTTCACGGGATCGTGCTCGCCAGAACATGCTTGAGCGCGTTCCGCTGGCCACAGTAGTGATCACGAACCCCACGCACTTCGCGGTTGCGCTGCGTTATGACGCCGATACGGACCCGGCTCCAGTCGTCGTGGCTCGCGGGCAGGACCATCTCGCATTGAGGATACGCGAGATTGCAGCAGAGC
>JBPCWB010000592.1:0-5182 GCA_051009955.1 Hyphomicrobiaceae bacterium
CGCGCGAACAGCAGGCTTCCCTGTCGCTACAAGTCCGTTCAGAACTCGACCTGTCTCGGTCTGAATTCGCGACGCGATATCATATACCCATCAACACTCTGAGAAACTGGGATGTTGGTCGCGATAAACCGGATGCTGTCGCGGTTGCACTGCTCAAGACAATTGCGGCACTTCCCGATCAGGTCGCGAAAGCACTCTCGGATGAAGACTCCACGACGGAAGTCGATTGGCTGTAACGCGCCCAAGACGACCGTACGACTGCGCATCTAGCCGGCAGGTTAGCCGCCAAGTTTGCCCGAACAGCGTTGGATCAGTGATTGGCGCAATAACACCGGTGTGACCAGATCACGTCGTTTAACTGTTGCGAGGCAATGTGACAGGTTTCGCCGGCGCGCTTAGGATGAAGAAGCGAGATCTTGCATTGCGACCCGTGAGACAGCCTTTGGCGTCGCCGCTTGCGGGTCGGATCCAAGTCGATTTGGGCCTCGGAGCAATAGTTCGATTTTCGGCCGGAGCCACCCTCGTTGCGTGGCCCCACTTGATGCCGTGTGCCTGAGTTCAATTGGCATTGGCCGGAAGTAGCGGCAAGGTCGCGAGCCGATAGCGCGGCCCATCTAGCCAACTCTTAATGCTGTGCAATGTCCGTGTGCCGAAAGGCAAGTGTATGAACCAAGATTCCAATGACATACCACCGTGGGTCGAACGCCTGTTGTGCTTCCTCGGCATCCACAAATATCGCTTGATACAAGTGGAGGTTGGCCTTGGTACCGGGGGCAAAGTCGAGAAGCTTGAATGTCAGCGTTGCGGACACGTCATGACCCGTCGGCGATGAGCTTACGCCGCCAAAGCTATGATCGTACATTGGATGAACCAAGCCTGCATTTAGCGTCCAAATTGCAGGCGGGCCATCCGTCACGGGACGCTCGGGCGTGTAGAACGGAAGTCGTTTCCAACCAGCATGCCTTCGAACACGGGCAGGACTTCGTTTTTCAGATGCTGAGCCAAACCGACCGGTTGCCTACCCGCATGCAGAATCTGTCGGTTCCGATTCGGCAACGTCGTTGATCAGATCAAGCAGAGCTTCCAACTTGGCACTTATTTCGCCGCGCCTGACCTGTGGGCCGGGCAGATTCTGCGTCGCGATCAGATGCAGCGCGGCCTTCATCGCCACGTTGCTGGGCACCGGATCTCGCTTGAAGATGAGCGAGATTGAGTAAGCGTATAGATCCCCTTTTACGAGCCACGCCAAGCCTGCGAGTAGTTCTGTGATCGAGATTGGCTCAAGGCGTTCAGAACCGCTGCGGCCGAACCAGTTGTTAAGATTGGCGAGCTCGCCCTGCACGAACATGCGGTGTGCCGTTTCGCTGTCGAAGGAATTCGGATGCACGCGCAGGATCGCGTCATCGAGCAGCGTCACAGTGCTGCTCGCAAGCTGCCGCACCTGATATTCAGCCGCTGCTTCTCCGTGGTACGGGTTGTTTGCCATGACCGGGCCGCTCGATCTTCGCCGTGGATTGGTGACTGACGCAGCGCAGGTTTGCAAAGGTGATTCGCATGCAAAGCACGATTCCATCTCACATCATTATGGCAATTGCGTAGTATTGCATGCGCGCAAAAACCTCGGCGTCACCGTGAGGCGGGAAGCTGAGTGTTGGGCGAAGATCAACTCGCAAACGGGGAGCTTTCAGGGGAGCAGACCACGGATCAATCAACACGGGGCACACGACAATGGACCTCGATGATTGCAAGAGCCATTTTGTCAAGTCTCGGACAACTGGGTTGTCTATTGGCTAGGCAGATAGAGCAGCATTTCTGGCATCGTTCCTCCTGCGCTGAAGCCGCCAGAAACGATTTCGGCTCGTTTAAGATGAATTTTGATGATCTCACCGTTTGCCAGAGCGACCAGCGCATGTTCACCGTCAAACATCGGTAAGGCGTGGAATGGTTCCGCAGGTACTTCTAAGACAGCACGGCGAGTTAGGTCATTGCTATCAAGAAGTTCCACGAAGCCCCGGTCAGCCGGTTCGTCGTAAGTCGTCACGATCACGAGAGCACCATCGCGGCTGACGAATGGCCATCCAGGGACAGCTTGAAGCGAGACGGTGTCGACCACTTGCCGCGCAGCACAATCGACAACGTGCAGAAGCGGGCGACTAAGGTGGCCGACGTAGAGCCGTTCATCATCGTGCGAAACACGGATCGCCTGCCCGCCGACGGGAAGTGGAATTCGCGCCCGCAGTTCCTTTGTCCTGACATCGACCTCGCAGATGACGGGATACTCTTTGGCTGAGAAATAAACTGTGAGGCCATCCGATGTGGCGGCAAGAAAATGGGCTGGCACTTCGAGCGAGATCGTGTGTTCAATTTCCCATGTGTCGGGATCGATAATCAGTACGCAGCGACTAGCGTCGACGGTGACCCAGATCATTCCATTCATGTCGGTCATGAGAGCGTGGGGGCCCAAGTAAAGACCCAAGTCGACATGGCCGAGAAGCTTCATCTCCTTGAGATCGACCACGGCAAGACGGTTATCCGGCGTATTCGGTCCGTAGTCCTTGTCCCCATAGAGCGAAACAAAGGCACGGGTATTGTCTTTGGTGATCGTCAACTCATGCGGCTTTGATACGTCGACTTTTCCCACCGGCACACAGGCGATCCGCTCTCTTGAGGTCACATCGAACGAGGAGAGACTGACGTTGCCTTTCACAGTCGCCAGAATTCGTTCCTGATTGTCGTTCATAGGTGCTCCAATCCCAACTCAGTAGATCCTGGCGTTTCCTATACCACGGCACCAAGTGTGCGGCGTCCCACGGACATCTCATATTGCGGCGAGGAAAATCGGAAGCAGGTCCAGTGCTGCAGGGCTCAAGTTGACGCAAGCTACACCCCCTAACGCTTCATAAGCGAACAAGCATGCTCAAATCGAGCCTTTGAGAAATGGGGTCATGGACGGTCATTCGGCGAATATGGAGCCGGAAGCTGGAAATGTCGGCGAGCTCCCACAGGGGATATCTTGGACCAATCCTTATGAACCCGATGTCGCCGCTGCGCAAACCCGCTTGGGGATGATCTGAGCAGTATTCGGCGGACGGGGCTCAAGTTTCTTGGCAATGAACGGGCGCCAAGTTGAGTTGGTAGCGGAGCCACTCTGTGAATATGAAAACAGTCTGAGCCGCTTAACGTAAGACAGTCATGTGGCGGCATCCTTCTTGTGTCTTTGACGTGCCTCTAGGCCGCGGGCCGGCTTGATGAGCAGCCAGATGACCAAGCCAAGAAAGGCGAAGACCCACAGGTTGAGGATGGTGTCAGTCGGGTCGCTCATATTTGCACTGCCTTGTCGACCTTGAGTGCGCGTATCAGGCACACAACCAGGATAATCACAACGAAAACGAAGGGCAAAGCGCCAAGCGCGATAATCGTCTTCACGGTCGTAATGTCGCCGGAAAGGATCATCACCAGGCCAAGCGCGCCGAGTATGCATCCCCAGCCAAGTTTGACCCTCGGTGTCGGGTTAAGGTCGCCGTTCGACGAGAACATGCCCAGCACAAAAGCGGCACTGACGACACTGGTGACCAGAAATAAGAATGCCGCGCTAATCACGGCAAAGATCGTGAGACTGGATGCCGGGAATTGCTCCAGAATGAAAAACGTAACGCGGCTGGCGTCCTTCTGCACAAGGTCAAGAATGGGTAGATTGGTGTTTAGGGCTGCGAAAAATCCGATGCTGCCGAACACGCCAAACCAGACAATCGAAAACAGGGTCGGGACGACGACCACGCCGACCATGAATTCGCGGATCGTTCGACCCTTGGAAATGCGCGCGATGAACACACCGACGAATGGCGCCCATGCCAGCCACCAGACCATGTAAGTCAGTGTCCAGGCCTGGAACCAATTCACGGTCTTTGAGTCCATGAAGGTGAATGTGCGAAAGCCGTGCACGATAACGCTGCCGACGTATTCCCCGGCCGCCTGGACAGTGCCACCCATGATGTATTGCGTCGGCCCGGCAATCAGAATGAACACCATCAAGCCGGCCGCAACGGCCATCGCGGCATTCGATAGGACCGCCATGCCCTTACTCAGATCAACAAGCAAAGGCGGCATGTAGGCAAAGCAAAGGAAGGCGAAGATCGAGAGTGTCAAAACGAGACCGGTGCCTTCGAGGCCGAACATCGTATCAATGCCGCCCTTGATCTGAAACACGCCCATGGCGATCGAGCCGCCGACCCCTATCGCAATTGCGACGATCGCAAGGAGGTCGAACAACCAGCCGGCCGTTTTTGTTGCAATGTTTTCGCCGTAGACACAGATCAGCGGCGCACTGATGAGGTTCGGACATTTGAGGCGAAATCCAAAGTAGCCGATGACGAGTCCCGTCAGGGCGTAGATGGCCCAAGCATGAAAGCCCCAATGGAAATTTGTGACGAAGAGTGCCGAGTTGGCGGCTTCCCGCGAATTTTGGACGGTGCTAATGGCAAGGTAATGGGTGAGGGGTTCGGCCGTGCCCCAATACAGCAGGCCAACACCCATACCGGCGGCAAACAGCATCGACAGCCAGGATATGGTCGAGAATTCCGGTTCGTCGTCGTCCTCGCCGAGCTTGATGTTACCGTAGCGCGAAGCCGCAAGCACAATGCTTGTTATCAATAAGCCGCTCACCGTGAGCATGATAAACCACGCACGACTTGAGAATTGAATTTTGATGGTGTCGCCAGCCACCTTGGCAAGCCCTGCCGTATCGACAAGTCCCCATGCCGCAATCGCACCGGTGATCGCAAGCGCCGCGATGAGCAGTGGGTTTGGCTTCATTGCGCCATCACTCCTGACTTCCTGTCTGAGGCCCTAACCCGTTCACGATCGTGAACGCTGAGGAGGACGGCGCAGAGCACCGGCACGATGTTAATCGTCGGCTCCGTCGCGAACAACAAGCCCCGCGTGATACCGACTGCGAGACGGCACCCTCAGAACGTGCGCGGTTTTCCATCGTCGTAGATTGCTCTTCTTCATGGGTCAGTTGCGATGTCAGGCGCTGCACTTCCGATTCAAGCATCGCTTGAGTTGAGTTTGGCGAAAGTGCTAACGCGCTTCTTGAAGCCCTTTAGGACGCGCCACTGACGCGAAATCCGCGCTAGGACGTGGCGTCGTTAAAACACAGTTGCGGGTGTGATGCCATCGATAC
>JBPCWB010000593.1:0-10779 GCA_051009955.1 Hyphomicrobiaceae bacterium
CTTCGTCGATCAAGTCCAGCGGCGTAATCTCTCCGGCACGCAGCAACGCCAAGGCTTCGTTCGCCGTCAGTCGCCAGAGATCGTCCGCCATCGGGCACCGCACCACATCGATTGCAATCCTGAACGATCATAGCACAGACCAAGCATAATCAGCCCAGCGTGATCATAGCATCATCACCATCTATCGCATCCGTGACATGACCTATGACGGTTGCGGACCCGTACCCCGCTGCGTGTAGGGCCTGAACACATCGGTCCGCTCGCTCACCCGGCACGGCCGCCAGCAAACCACCGGCCGTCTGCGGATCGAACAGCAGGGCCGCCTGCGGTGACGACGGCAGGGACGCCAGACCGGCCTCGGTTTCGGCAAATCGCCGGTTGTCATCCTGCAGGCTGGAGACCCAGCCCCGCGCCATGCTCTCAAGGGCGCCATCAACTGCCGGCAATTCGTCAAGATCGAGGCGCGCCGCGACCTGCGACGCGCGAACCATCTCGAACAGATGGCCAAGAAGACCATAGCCGGTAACGTCGGTTGCCGCCCGCACGCCGTGTTGCGCCAGAACCTGCGCCGCCTCCCGGTTGCTGTGCAGGGCCGTCTCGATCGCCGCGAATAGCCAGCGTCCCTTCGCCTTGGCGCGCATATCAGCCGCAAACAAGGTACCTGTGCCGAGCGGTTTCGTGAGAATAAGGGCATCACCCGGCCACATGCCCGTCTTTCGCAACACGCCATCTGCGTCAACCAATCCGGTGATGGCGAAGCCCAGACTTAACTCTGCGCCTTCCGCCGTATGACCACCGACCAGCGCGCACCCGGCCCTCTCGAGAACGCGCGCCGCACCATCCATCATCTGGGCCAACAGGGCCTCCGATTTCGCCGGCAATCCGACCGGCAAAGTCGCGATGGCCATGGCCGATTGCGGGACGCCGCCCATGGCATAGACATCACCCAAACAGTGGTTGGCGGCAATGCTGCCGAACACGAACGGATCCTCGACCATGGTGCGGAAAGCATCGACGGTCTGCACGAGCAGTTTGCCCTGTGGCGGATTGAGAATGGCGGCGTCATCCGGCTGATCGAGACCGGCCACCACATCATCCCGCGCAACCGGCGACAAGGTCCGCAGCAACTTTGAAAGCGATGCCGCGCCGACCTTCGCCCCGCATCCCCCGCAGCGCATGTCGAGCGGGCCAAGCTGTGCGCGAACATCCTCGGTATCCAATGCCGACGGCAGACGCGGAACGGATGTCGGCGGCGTCATCTCCGGCAGCTTATTGAATTTGTCCATGAAGCTGCGGTCGATCCAATCCTTCCATCGCCACACCCAGTCGCCGCTGAAACACCAGCGCCCGCGTGACGCCACGGCATGTTTACCGCCGGTTGAGATCAGACTGAGGAACGCCGACTGCGGCCGAAACGGGCGCGCCGCCTGACCGAGCAGCACACGCCTCAGATTGGCGTCCAAGGGTGGCCCCTGACGGACCGCGAACACGCCCGACTTGGGCCGTGGATATCCGTCCACCGAGGCCACGTCACCGACCCCGAAGACGTCTGGATGGGAGGTCGACTGCAATGTTGCAGCGACCTTGAGAAATCCGCGTGCATCCACTGCTAAACCGGAGTCCTTCATCCATGGCGCCGGCGCAGCGCCCGTTACCCAGAAGATCTCATCGAACTCTAAAGTTCGATCGGCTGCGTGAACGCCGGCGTCGCTAACACGGTCAACCGCAAAGCCGGTCGTCAGCCCAACGCCGCGCTGTTGCAACGTCGCAGCGAAGTGCGAACGGACGCCACGATTGTGCGTCACCAGGATGTCATCGCCCTGCGTCACAACATGATAGTCCGGACGATCGCCGATGCCGTTTTCGGCGAGCATCTGATCAAGTGCAAACTGCGCCGACAGGATCAGTTCGATGCCGCCGGCACCGGCCCCGATAACGCCGATGCGACACGACGGCTTGGTCAACACTCTCTGTTTCAAAGCCTCCCACTGGACAAGAAAGTCGGCCACGGGCTTGACCGCAATGACGCGGCCGGCAGCACCAGCAACCTCCAACGGGTCGGGCGTTGAGCCCGAATTGATAGACAGCAGATCGTACGGCACGGGTGGCCGCCCAGCGCACAACACCATCTTGGCTACCGGATCGACCGCTTCGACGCTGGTCCGGAAAAATCGTGCACTGGCAAACCGACACAAAGGCGCGAGATCAATGTGCGCCTCGTCGTAGGTATAGTGACCGGCGATAAAGCCCGGCAGCATGCCGGAATAGGGCGTGTGGGCATCGGGCGACAACACCGTCAGCCGGACGCCGGGAATCGGCTTCATGCCGAAGCGCTTGAGGACCGTGACGTGAGCGTGCCCACCGCCGATCAGCACCAGGTCTTTGATGACGGGTACGGCACGTGCCAGCATCAGGTTTGCACTCCGGACATAGAAAAAGCGGCCCGATGAGCGTCGGGCCGCTTCACAAGTTCATTAGGTGACGGGTTGGCTACGACATCTGCGATTGCTGGAACGTGACGAACCGAACGACATCCTCGGCAACGATCCGCCCCAGCGGACCGTCGGCATAGCATGATGCCACAACCGTGTTATCGGGCTTGAGCACGAACTGTGAGGGTTGGATGATCTGGCGGCGCTCCTCCCACCAGGACCCAAGGGTGTCTGCGATGTCTCGCGTGACTTCATAGCCAATCGGGAAGTTGACTTCGTCAGCAACTTCCTTCGCCTTTTCGAGAGAATCGACGCTTGCCGCGACGAACGAGATACCGAGCTTCTGCAGCTCAGCAGCGTGTTGTGCGTAGCCGACCAACTGCCGGCGGCAATACGGTCACCAGTGACCTCGATAGAACAGGATGACCTTCCAATCTGTCTCAAGGCCACCCGGAAGCGCGAGCGACTCGCCGCTGACGAGCTTCAACGTCAGCGACGGAAACGCCGCGCCGATCCCAAGTTTGTTTGACATATGCACTCCAATGTCGGTGATGCGGCCCTAATATACGCAGCCAGCAAAGCTTGTCCAATCACGTGAACGTCGGTCGCAATTGTCCCGGCAGATCGGATGTCCCGGGCGTCATGGGTGCAGACGTAACGCCATCTGTGACATCAGCGTTCCGCGAAAAGAGGCTCCGACCACCCGAAACGGCTCAAAACCCACGCGGCGAACTTTCTAAGGCCAATCCCGGAACGAATTTCAAACTCTTCGTACTGGAAGTTTCCCGCCGCGAACCCGGCAGCTTTCAACTGTTGTCGAAACGATTCCCGCATCGGCTTCGGTCCGCAAAAGGCGACCGCAACCTTGCGCCTGTCACTTGTCACGACGTCGGCGATCCGCGCGCCGCTCAAGCGTCCTTCCACGGCAGTCTCCACGAGATGAAGCGTCAGATTGGGTTTTCCGCCTGCGATGGCTTCCAATTCGTTCAAATGCGGCGCGGCGTCTCGACGCCGAACACTATAGAACAAGTGAACGTGGCCGGCCGTCTCCGGTAGCGCCTGTGCCCAGGCCACAAACGGCGTGATGCCAACACCGGAGGCGATCCAGACCTGTTCCAGCCCGCGTTCGGAGTATCGAAAGTGACCGAAGGGGCCGGAAACCTTTGCGGTCGCTCCCGGTTCGATAACCTCAGCTAAGCCGTCCGTGAAATCACCAAGTCGCTTGATCGTGAAGCGAAGTGCACGGTCGCTGGTTTGCGCTTTGCTAATCGTAAAGGGATGCACCTCGCGGTGGCCCGGCACGCCGAATTTCAGGAATGCGAACTGTCCCGGCCGATGGGCAAACCCCGACCCGACCGGTTTCAGTACGATCGCGAGTGCCCCACCCGTCTCCTTAACTTCAGCGACGACATAGCGGCGCCAATTCCTAAACTCACTCACTGGCAACAACGTGTAAGCGTAAGCGAGTACACCGACCAAGCAGAACACCGAGATGTAAATCCCCAGTGGATCACCGACGGCAAAGGGTTTTTGAATAAAGAGATAGTGCAACGTCGCACAGGCAAAGAAGCCACCCATCGCTTTGTGCGTGTACTTCCATAGGTGATAGGGGACGAATGTCGCGATGCTAAGTGTCGCCAGGATCAGCAAACCGTAGAGACTGAATTCGCCGAGTGTCTCAGCAATCTCGGTGACGACAGTTTCACGGCCGAGGCCATCCATCTGTGCGTCGATCGTGTCGTGCAGCACGATCAGCACCATCGCCACGATGCCCAGCCACTTATGCAAAACGTAGATGCGGTCCATGCCGCCGAACACGGATTCCAATCCCTTGATCCGGGTCGCAAAGATCTGACAAAAGCTCATCGCAATGAGTGCCGTACAGCCGAGATACTGGCTGAACGCCGCAATGGAGTCGTGCCGGGCGGCTATGTCGGCAAACCAGACGCCAGGCATCAGCATTGCCGCGGCAACAATCAGCAGTCCCAATGCGCGCATACCTGCTCCCGACAGTGGATAATTTCGTCCTGCGGCGGCATAGAACGATTGCCGATGTTGGTGAAGGCGTCGCGACCGCGCAGCGCCAATCGCGCGTCATTGCAGACGACGTATGGCTCAGTCTATCGAGCAATTGTGGAACCGGATGACACGACCAACGGAATCACAGTGATGATCTTCGGCATCCGTCATGCGTCGATCACTTCTCGCAACCGCATTCCCGCGCCATGGTTACAAAACACATCTGCCTCACCCGGCAACTCTGAACTGGTCACCGGCAAGCGGAGAGACGACGATGCGCCAAGTCCATTTCGTTGCGTTCCTACAGGCTCAAAACTGCACAACGATCCCGGCCGCCTGGCGCCATCCCGAAGCACGGGTCGACACCTACTCGCCGCAATATTACCAGCACATTGCACGTGTCCTGGAAGCCGGCAGATTCGATGTCGGTTTTTTCGATGACCGTCTGGCCATGCCGGATATGTACGGCAGCGATCACGCCCACACCGTCGAAAACGGCATCCGCTGTGTCAAGCTCGACGCAACGACCTGTCTCATGACAATGGCAGCCGTCACAACGCGTCTCGGCTTGGGCGCGACGTACTCGACGACTTACTACGAACCGTTTCACGTTGCCCGTCTCTTCCAGACCATTGACCTCATGACCGAGGGGCGCGCCGCCTGGAACGTCGTCACCTCGGTCAACGATAACGAGGCGCGCAACATGGGCCGTGGCGAATCGGTAATTGAACACGATACCCGCTACGACCGGGCCGACGAGTTCATGGAAATCGTTCTCGGCCATTGGGATAGCTGGGACGACGACGCGATCGTTGCCGACAAAGCCAACAACATTTACGCCCACGCCGATAAGGTCCGCCGCATCGACTACAAGGGCGGTTTCATGTCGTCACGTGGTCCGTTCACCGTCCCACGGTCGCCCCAGGGCCATCCCGTCGTGATGCAGGCGGGCATGAGCGGGCGTGGCCAACGGTTTGCCGCGCGGTGGGGTGAATTGCTGTTTGTCGCCTATCGCGATCTCGAAGCAGGCAAGGCCGCTTACAAGCGGCAGAAGGAAGCCGCAGCTGCGATCGGCCGCGACCCCGACGGCATGAAGATCGCATCACTCTTCTATCCGGTCGTCGCCGAAACCCGTGCCGAAGCCGAAGATAAGCAGGCGACCTACGACAAACTGCCCAACGAATTCGATCAACTCTCCCTTCTGTCAGAAGCCCTCAACTTCGACTTCGCCTCAAAGGGCCTGGACGAAGCCTTTACGGATGAAGAAATCGCGAATATCGGCGGCATGCAGTCGATGCGGGATCGGGTCGTACAGGCTGGCTACAAAAACCCCACCGTTCGGGACTTCATGCGTGTCACCGGTCGCGGGCTGCTCCACGAGCCCTGGGTTGGCAGCGGCAAGGACGTTGCCGACATGATCGAGGAATGGTGGTCCTCACCCGCCTGCGATGGTTTCGTGGTAGGGCCGACGCATCAGCCTGGCTGCTTTGAGGATTTCGTCAAATACGTCGTCCCGGAGCTGCAGAACCGAGGCATTTACCGCAAGGACTACACGGGATCGACGTTGCGCGACCATCTCGGGCTCGAACGGCCAGCGATCGGCACTCTGTTGTCCGCCGCAGAGTAGATCAACGCAATTGCTCAATATCTGATCAAGCGCGCCTGACAATTCAGCATTGTTTGCAATTGATAGACGGCGCGTGCAGTGCGAGCTTGGGGTCGTCAGCCGAATCTCCCGGTTTGCCGCACGGTGTCTGAGTTTCACGGTCTGGCAACGTTCACAATTCGGAGTCGCCCAGTCGCATGTCCAAGGACTCACGTGTTGCCGGTTCACAGGACTTCACGCTCGGTTACGAGCCCGGCAAAGGGACGTTCCGGGTCTATGTTTGCCTGGGCCTCGCGGCGGCGTTCGGCTACGGCTGGTATGCATTCGGCAGCGAGATCTCGCTGCTACTGGCTGCCTTCTTCGCCATCACCGGCTACTACTTTTACCCACTCATCGAAACCGGCCGCGTCCGGATCGGTGCGGGAGAACATGGCATCTTTATCGAAGGCCTCGGCGTTATCCCGTGGCGCTCCATCAAAGACATCCGCCTGAACACCTATGCCGTCCGCAGTATCGAGGTCAACGAACTCGACATCGAACTGTCACACGCCCTGCCGAAGGCGCTGATCGCCGATTGGCGTTCGCTGCCTTACCACCGTTTGCTGATGAAACTGCCATGGTCCATGACTCGCGACGGTGTCGTTCGCATCAATCTTGAGCCATTCCCCGAAGCACCCGACGACATCGTCAATGCACTCATCCGCACCCGCAAGTTCTTCGGTAATCAGGTCTTCCGTTAGATCACATCTGCTGTCGCCCGTAGAGCCAACGCCAATTCACGGCCGATACCGACCATTGAATGGCGCGCCTGCGACAGAATGAAGGCCGCGAATGCGCCAATCAGCCTGCTAGCGGCGCGCGGAATTGTGCCATGATGCCGACATGCGCGCGATCCAGGGAGAGGTTGAGATGTCAGAGGCGACGGTCATTGACGGTAAGGCGTTTGCCAGCCAGTTGCGTGGGCGCGTCGCCCAAGAGACAGCCAAGCTGCAGGCGCAGGCCGGCGTCACCCCCTGTCTTGCCGTCGTGCTCGTTGGCGAAGATCCTGCCAGTCAGGTTTACGTCCGAAGCAAGTCGAAACAGGCTAAAGACTCGGGCATCGACACAATTGACAAGCATTTATTAGCCTCCGCGACTGAGACCGAGTTGCTGGCGACCGTTGAGCAACTGAACGCTGATCCCAGAGTGCATGGCATTCTGGTCCAGCTTCCATTACCACAACAAATCAGAACCGATCATGTACTCCGCGCCATCAAGCCGGAGAAAGACGTCGACGGCTTTCATCCGGTCAATGTGGGCCTGCTCGCAACTGGTCAGATGTCCAAGGCATTCGTTCCGTGCACGCCGCTCGGCTGTTTGCTGATGCTCAAGCATCACCACGGCGACTTGAGCGGCAAACGTGCTGTCATTCTCGGTCGATCGAATATCGTCGGCAAACCCATGGCCATGCTACTGCTGCAGGAGAACTGCACGGTCACGCTCGCGCACTCGCGAACGCGTGACATTGCCTCTGTTGCGCGCGAAGCGGATATCCTCGTGGCCGCCGTCGGTCGGCCCGAAATGGTCAAGTCCGATTGGATCAAGCCAGGCGCAACGGTTATTGACGTCGGCATCAACCGCATCCCCGGCGATAACGGCAAATCGAAACTCGTGGGGGATGTCGCGTTTGACGAGGCAAAGACGGTTGCCGGCACAATCACACCGGTTCCCGGTGGCGTCGGCCCGATGACAATCGCCTGCCTGCTGGCGAATACGGTTCAATCTGCGTATGTCACGGCTGGCCTCAAGCCGCCGGCCTGGCACGAAAGCTAATTTACCCGGTAGCGAGCGATCATGTCGGCGTCGAGCTCAAGACCAAACCCCGGTCCCGTCGTGACCGGCATCCGGCCATCGATGAGGGCCGGTCGATTGGTCCACATCCGGTGCCATACCGGATCCCGCTCAGGATCTCCGAAACACTCAATGTAAAGTCCGTGCGGGATGGCTGAAATCAGGTGCTGCGATACCTGCGACTCCTCATGATGGGTCATGCCTAGTCCCGCAGCCGCACACAGCGCCGCGGCCCGTCGCCAGTCCGTCACGCCGCCGCATTCGGACGCGTCATAATTGACGATGTCGACGGCCCCGCCATCGATAAACCGGCGAATTCCCTGGACAGTGATTTCGGACTGGCCCGACGCAATGGGAATCCGGGTCTGCATTCGCACGCGCGCCGACTCGGCAACATCGTCATACCAAATGCAAGGCTCCTCGAACCAGGCAATGTCCAATGGTTCAATCAAGTGAGCAAAGCGAATGGCGTCGACGGCCGTCCAACCGCGATTGGCATCAACGGCCAGAACAAAATCCGGACCAACGGCATCGCGCGCCACACGCACGCGCTCGGCATCGTCCTCAGGCGACAACCCACCGACCTTGAATTTGCATCCCGCCATGCCCGCCTGCTGGTACATCCGCATTTCGGCGGCAATATCGGACTCGGTCTTGCCCTCCATGTAGTACCCGCCGATGGAGATCAACGGCACTTCTTGCCGATAGCCACCCAGCAACTCGTTGACGGAACGGCCGGTTGTCCGGCCCATCACATCCCAAATTGCACAGTCGACACAGGCCATCGCTTCGAGAAGCAATTTTCGGTCACGGTTGGGTTTGCTGAGCGCGAACATCGCCTCCCAGCAGCGTTCGTAGGCAAAGACGCTGCGCCCCCGAACGACCGGTGCCAATTCATTTTCGATGATGGCCGCAATCTCGATGCCATGGTCACGATTGTCACCGTTGTAAACGACGCTTTCGACGCCGTCGTCGGTCCGCAGCTTCGTGATGATGGTCGAGCGCTTGAGCACATCGTACGTACTGCCACCGAAATTGCGCGTCAGCGGAATATCGATGGCAATGGCTTCGATGGTCTCGATGCGCATTCTTCGGCTCCTGAATGCATGTCCGTACAAGATCGATCGTCATGCATCGTGATCGGAGCCAGGACGCCACGCAACGATCGCGCTGGCGCTCAAAGGCAATATCTGCCATCGGATCGGGCTTTTCCGCCCGAACTGCAGAACCCGATCACTTGACAACACGCATTTGAGGAATGCCAAGAGGAAGTAGAAATCCCGCGGCGCGATCCTAACCCCGGTTCTTGCGCTCGCGCACTTCCGCGAAGACCTCGGCATTCGATGCATCAGGCATTCCGATGACTTTGCGAATCTCGGCACTGTCGGCACGGATGAATGGGTTCGTCGCGAGTTCGTCAGCCAATTTGGTCGGCAACGTCGGCTTACCCTGAGCCCGCAATTCTTCGGTCTGCTTCATGCGTGCCTGCAGAGCTGCATTGTCCGGCTCGACAGTTAACGCGAACTTGCCATTGGCAATCGTGTATTCATGTCCGCAGTACAGCATCGTTTCCGGCGGCAGTTTCGCGACCTTTTCGACGCTGGTCCACATCTGGTCCATCGTCCCTTCGATCACCCGGCCGCACCCCATCGCAAACAATGTATCGCCGACAAAGGCTACGTTGGCCTCAGGAACCCAATAAATAATGTGGCCCGCAGTATGGCCCGGCGTATCGAACACTTTCAATTCGAAGTTGCCAAATTTGAACGTATCACCCTCGCCGACTTGTTCGTCGATACCGGGAACTTTGCTCGCCTCGGCCCGCGGACCGACGATTTTGCAGTTCGTTTCTGACTTGAGCGCAAGGTTGCCGTCGGTATGATCCCAATGGTGATGCGTTGTCAGAATATGGGTCAATGTCCATCCCGTGTCCTTCAACGCTTCTCGGACGGAATCCGCGGATGGCGCATCGATAGACGCGACAACTCCGGCGTCCGCATCACGGATGAGAACACCGTAATTGTCTTCCAGACAGGGAAATTGATGGATTTCGAGCTGCGCCATGGTCACGTCCTGTTGATCATAATGTTAAAATCGGGTGATGCTGGCGGCAGCCTAGCATCGGCGATGCCGATTGCAACACGACGTTGATCAGAACCGGGCCAAAGGTTGATGTTCCAGGACGTGGCCGAAATACGCGCCTTCTATGCACGCCCCCTGGGTTTGCAGGTTCGTCGCTTGCTGGGCCATCGCATTCGGGCGCGTTGGCGGACGATGCGTGGTCAGTCGCTGGTCGGGCTCGGTTACGCAACACCGTATCTCGAGACCTATCGCAACGAAGCCGCCCGTATTGCAGCCCTTATGCCAGCTGCGCAAGGTGCGCTCGTGTGGCCGCGCAAAGGTCAGACACAGTGCGCGCTGGTCGATGAAGTCCATTTGCCACTGCCGGACAACTCCGTCGATCGCCTGCTCGCCGTGCACTTTATCGAGAATTCAGAGGCCATTCGCCTGATGCTGCGCGAGATCTGGCGCATATTGACCCCCGAGGGGCGGCTCCTCCTGATCGTACCCAACCGCAGGAGTGTTTGGGCCCGCGTCGATACCACACCGTTCGGTCACGGTCGGCCCTATAGTCGCCGGCAGTTGGAACGGCTGCTGCAGGACGCCATGTTCACGCCAATGGATTGGAGCTGGGCGCTGCACGTGCCACCGGTCCAGCATCATCTCGTGCTGCGCTCGGCGATCGCGTTTGAGCGCCTTGGCGCCCGCGTTTGGCCCAGTATCGGAGGCATCATGATCGTGGAAGCACGCAAGGAGTTGGTCGCCCCGACAATCACCGGCCAACGGGCCCGCGCGCTCGGCGGTCTGGTCACAGTCCGCGGTGTGTAACAA
>JBPCWB010000594.1:0-7710 GCA_051009955.1 Hyphomicrobiaceae bacterium
CAAAGCAGGCCTGCACCATTGCGTCGAGCCGGGTGTGATCCGGCTGATCGGGTGCCCTGCCGATCTCGATGGCAGACGCCTTGATGGCCGCAATCGTCATCGGAGCATTCTCGCAAATTCGCCGCGTCGTATCGTTCACAACCTCGTCAAGCTCGGCCGCCGGAACGACCTTGTTGATCAGCCCCATCTCATAGGCTTCCTGCGCCGGAAACTGCCGCGCCGTATAGAACATCTCCATGGCCCGTGAAATACCGATCAATCGCGACAGTCGCGCTACCCCGTAATAGCCGTAGCCGAGGCCCAGTCTCGCTGCAGGGATGGCGAACCGAGACCCCTCTTCGCAGAACCGCAAGTCACACGCGACCGCCAGGTTCATGCCGCCGCCAATACAATAGCCATTGATCTTGGCGATGGTCGGCTTCGGGAAGTTGATCAGCTTCTCATAGGACTTTCCGGACGTGGCATTGTATTCGGCAACCGCTTCCTTGGTGGCACGTTCGCTTTCGAACTTGGAGATGTCGGCGCCCGAGACGAACGCCTTGCCGCCCGCACCACTGATGACAAGAGCCCGCAGTTCATGGTCGGACATGTACTCGTCGAGCAGATCGCCGAAACGCACCCACATTTCCAGCGAAACCGCATTGTGTTTGGCGGGATTATTGAATGTAATGTATCCGACAGCGCCATCCTTGTGACCAATCAGTTTGTCTTCGCTCATCCAGGTGCCTCCCGAAACGCGGAGTTGTGCTGGCCTCCGCTGCTTTGTTGTCTGATCAGATGCGTGTGTGAATGTTGGTGAGTGAATGTGCCACCGCCGTCAGACGACGCCTTTGTCTCTGAACGTCCGGATCTCATCGGCGCTGTAGCCGGCTTCACTCAGGACTTCATCGGTGTGCTGGCTGAGCTGTGGCGGCGGATGCTTGATCTCGCTGTTGGTGCGGCTCAGCGTAACCGGCTGGCCCACAAGCTGCGTTGGGCCGCGCTCCTGCGAAACAATATCCTTGGCCATTCCCAAGTGTGCGATCTGCGGCGAAGCAAAGACTTCCGCAATATTGTTGATTTCACCGCAGGGAATGCCCGCCTTGTTGAGCAGGTCGATCCATTCGGCGGACGTCTTCTGGCTCGTATGTTCCTCGATGATCGCGTTCAAGGCATTGCGGTTCGCAGATCGACTGGGACCATCGGCAAAGTCCTCGCCCAACATGCGATCGTCGCCCAGAACATCGACGAGCTTGCGATAGATGGCCTGGCCCGCGCTTGCGATATTGATATGGCCGTCCTTGGTCACAAAGACGCCGGTTGGGATGCTGGTTGGATGATTGTTGCCGGCTTGCGGGGCGATATCGCCGTCCATCAGCCAGCGCGAGGCCTGGAAGTCCAGCATAAAGGTTTGTGCCTGCAGCAACGAGGTCTGCACCCACTGCCCTTCGCCCGATCGCTCGCGCTCGATCAGTGCCAACAATATGCCCTGGGCGCAGAAAATGCCGGCCGTGAGATCGGCAATCGGAATTCCGACGCGCATCGGACCTTTACCCGGTGCACCGGTGATCGACATCAGCCCGCCCATGCCCTGGGCGATCTGATCGAAGCCCGGCCGGCTCGCATAAGGGCCATCCTGTCCAAAGCCTGAAATCGACGCATAAATCAGGCGGGGGTTGAGAGGCTTTAGCGACTCGTAATCGATGCCTAGGCGTTTCTTTACGTCGGGGCGATAATTTTCGACGACCACATCGGCCGTTGCCGCAAGCCGCTTGAAAATCTCGACACCCTCGGCCGACTTGAGATTGAGTGTCATAGCGCGCTTGTTGCGATGCAGATTCTGAAAGTCTGAGCCGGATCGGGGGCCACCGAGTTGCCCCTTGTCGTCGGTCGTCGGCAATTCGATCTTGATCACGTTGGCACCCCAGTCCGCCAGCTGGCGCACACACGTCGGGCCGGAGCGTACGCGTGTCAGGTCTAGCACGGTGTATGGCGTCAATACGTCGGCAGCAGGTTCCAAAGGCATCGGTGCAGCGTCGCTCCAGGTTATCAGTCGTATAGCGATTGTGGCATGCGATGTCGCCACGTGCTGCAAGGACTGTCAACCGCGGACGACGAGCCGGCCATCAAGGGATAGATATTATCACTCAGGCAACAGGTGCGTTCGGACCGCGGTGTCACAAGACTCGACCATGCGTCAATCAAGCTTTTGATGATTTCAGTTTCTGCGGTAGAGTCCACGCTGATGGCATGCCCTCGTAGCTCAATTGGATAGAGCATCGGCCTTCGAAGCCGAGGGTTGGGAGTTCGAGTCTCTCCGAGGGTGCCAGTGAACTCATGCGCTTTGCGAATTCTCAAACCACGTCGCGTGAAGTTGTGGCCACGTCGGTTGCCATGATTGCGCTTGCGATTATCGTCACGCTTGATAATCGCGCGCTCCGCCGGCTGAATGGGCACGCGGGGGAAACGTCGACAACCGAGGCCGTACCACCGATCGAGCAATCGCTCATCGTTGCTACTTCTGCAAACCGCAGCCGGCTTCATACGTGCGGATTATTGCAGTGACTCACAAAATGAGGTGACGGGCGACGTCGCATGACGGCGGCCATCGGCATCAGACGCCACTCGGTGGAAACCTCGTCCGCTGTTCAAGGTCTAGAGCGCTCGCTCATCAAAACTGTTGTTGATCTGCACGACATGATCTTGAGCGTTGCCATCGGAAGAGCAGGGCTGAGCATACACGTCTGCGCGGCGCTCTCGCCCTGACGCAGCAACTTGGCAATGTCGCAAGGAATGACGGACACCCGCGGAATGAGCCGCCCGTGACCGTGCAGGCGGCAAGCCCGATACAAATTTTTTGTTGGGACCCGCAGCGAAAGACCGGTGGCAAGGCAAGTTTTGCCCGAGATTGTGGACTTGGTTTCAACGCCTTCGATCGCTGACATTCGTATTCATCGGCGCTGCTCTGTTCATCGGCCCGGGCGTGAGGCGCGATCGGACAGCGCATTTTTGCGTTTTTTCGATCTAAGACGTTGCAGTTTCGCAATTTCTTTGATGGACATCAGTGCCGGCCGCGCCTCTGATGATACCTACAGGTGCGAGGAGCTGTACGTACTAAGTCCCTCACGTCAGCCCCTCGCGGGTCAACCAGCGAGTGCGGGCAACACTGGCCGACCATGGCACCGGAGCAGAACGCCGTGAACACTCCGATGCCAAACAGACGGACCTCTCTCCGGGGTTCCGCCTGTATCTGTGTTGTTCGGGAGCGGGAGGGCCAGCAAATGGTCGGTGGCCCTCCTGCATTCTGCTCATTTTGCATCAAACCAATCAGACCGCTGATCCGTCAACGCTAACAGCGAGCATAATCGACCATCTGGTCGGTCGGGAGCGATCCCAAATTGTCTGATCGATCACAGCGCTTGAGGCGTCAGTGACGTTGATGGCACGGCTCACGGTGAACAGGATAAAACCGATGATGATTAATGCCTGACCGGCGGGGGAGATCGCGACCGGGCCGGTCAGATCACTCGATCCGATAGCCATCTAGCTGCTTGATATACCTATTCAATCTCTTCAATTGGCAGAACCGGAGCTCAAAACCTCCTGCGTTCGTTGCACCGCCCTCAAACCAAGCCACCGTACATGTGGCTTTCGAGAACTTGAACAAAGCTTCAGCCTCGTCACTGAGTGCCTGGCCCCAATCCTCACCGAGTCTGATGTTATTGGATTCCAGTTTCGACCTGCCGGACACAATCTTTTCGATACGCGCATGGATCGCGCGCTTCTTGTTTTCGATTTGAATATCAAGACAGGTCATCTGATTGGCATTCGTGAGCGAATCCCACGCGCCACAGTCAGGGTTGCCCTGAGCGCCCGCGTTCCTTGCAACGAACATACTTGCCACAAACAGAACGGCGACCGTGTATCGGAATACTGTCACGGCAGCGATCCTCGTCAGTGATAGTGATTCTCTGCCCCTCGTGTTGATAAGCTATCTGACGAGCATCTATTGAGCAACCGCGCCGCACCGGGCGCGCCGGTCAAAGTGTCCGATATGCAGCGGTGCGGGACAGAGAAGAGCCTGTAGCGTTGGCGTCATCGGAGTTCCAATGTTGATCGCCGTTCCCAAAAGCCGCCACGACGTGCTGGCCTATTACCCGAAATTTTCGGTTTGAAGCCAAGCGGGGATACTGTCCGACGCGCGTCCAGTGCGCACCGCCTGGACACAGTCTGCCAGGCTACCGAAGCGCACCCTGCGCCCAGAAAGACCGGGGGCGTAGTGCGCGTACTTGCCGGAGTTGGTCATGAGTGTGCGTGCATGCGGAGGAAATACGGGCTCGGTGATCGAACACCAGCAAAGGTCGGAGAGGACGCGAAAACCCGCGTTCTCGAGCCTTCCGACAAGACCCTCCGCCCGGGCCGCAGCAATGGCATCCCGACCGAGCGTAACGATTCCAGTCATACGATCCGCGCACTGGTTGCCGTCCATCAATTGCGCCAGTGCACGACACTCGTCGATCGAAAAATGCGGGCTGCCGAAAGCAACCAGATCGATATCGGCAGGACCGGAGTTGAATTGTTGCCATGTCCGCACCAGATCGGGCCGCGTGATCTCCGCGGTATCCGCGTCGGGATCTACGGCGCCGGCCTCCGGAGTTAGGCCAGCCAAATGCAGCATCGGTGCCGACGACGTCGTGCCGAACGCCGCGCAAAGCGCCTTGAGATCGTCCGGGCTGGGCGACAGGTCATGAAGTCCGGTCAGTATCGGGATACGGTCCGGCGCGCGCAGGCCTGCGAGGTAGCCAAGCAACGGCCAGAGAGAGTCGTCATGGACGGCTGGCGCCTCAACGGAAATAGTCCGGCGCGCCCTGCGGTTTGCGTCGAGGTAGACGCCTGAGAGCGGAGCCCGTCCCGTGAGTGCGATACAAAGATCCAGGAAATCAGGATGCTTATTGGTCCGTGCGGCAAGCACGCTGTTCGCATAGACGACAGCATTCGATTCCGCCCAGGCAACGGCATCGCCCGCTTTCGGCGCAGTGTCCAAAAGATAAGGCGCGCAGGTAAAGCTGGCACGCGCACCCATCCTCAGATAAGCGTCGGCCAGCCTGCTGGCCGGTAGACCAAATTCAGACGGCACACCCTGATCACGCCAGTTGGCGTGATCGACGGATATTGCATTCAATGTGGTCGGCACCCGCACGCGCGCGCCTTGGTCCGCGAAGAATTCAGCGAAGCGCAGAAATACCGGGCCGGCATACAGGCAACCGTCGATGTGTACCTGCGACACATCAATAAGTTCGGAAGCCCCGTGTATCGCGGCAATACTGCAGACGATCTGCATGGCTGTCTGGACGGCATTGCCGTCACCACCTTCCAGCATGTGACGGTCCGCCGTTGTGAGTTCCAGTGCCGAACTCGGCAAGTCTGCCAAGCCGACTGACAGGCCAGGCGCTTCAATCCGATCGACGCTTATTGCGACATGATCCGCTACGGCAAGCGCTGAGAACTCTGCCGGCTCAAGACGTACAATCGGCAGTGTCTGACCAAACACATCGCGACCGACGAGCGCGCCCAAAGTGAGCACATCCTCCGCCTCGCGAAAGACCAGAGCCGCGGGGGAAAGGCCGTTCTCGATCAACTCCAGAAGAACACCGCTTCCTGTGCACGACCCCCGGCTTGTCGGCATCGCAACCACGGCGTCCGCGATGCTTTGTCCGCAAAGTGGATGGTGAGAGTCGATGACGTACCCAGTCGCAGGATCGACGCCGCCCCAGAAGCTCAGGCCGTCATTACTTGCAAGAACCCGCCCGCTCGCGCGGCCGGTCAAAATGTTCACCGCCAATGTCGGACCTCTCCAGCTCCTCTTTCGCCATCGCCTCATTGAGCGCGGCAGGAACCGCTGCATTAGCACGTCTCGCGGGCCGCATCGTCAAATTTCGCGCCTGCCGAAAGAACTTCAAGCCGCCATTGAGAACCCCGATCAAGCCGGGCAGGACTTGCGCCGAGCCAGAGAGAGCCGCTCACGGGACGAAAGCTGCCGCCCCGTCGACCATGCGCCCGATATAGGCCGGAGGACGGACAATTGTTGCTACGCAGTAGCGCTGCAATATTTGTCTTCGGGCAAGTGTCCAACGCACGCTGCGGCGTTTGTCATCAATCAAGCGCGTGAGGAGTGCCAGTCAAGTTTTGTGTGACACGCTCCGGATCTGACGAACGTCACCGCCCATCCCGCAATCGTGTGGCCCCGTGAATTGAGGGTTCGGCAATCATAACTTATGGTCCCGCGTCGTATCTCAAATTGGATCACTGACATGTTGCGCTTCGTCTCGGTCTTGGTCGCCCTATTTGCTCTGACCGCCTCACCATCTTTCGCTACCGACCGCTGTGGTGATGGCGGGCGGTGTGTCATTGAGAACGGCTACTACCTGGCCAAGCTCCCAGCCAATTGGGACCGTAAACGCGCACTCCCTCTGGTTGTGTTCTTTCACGGCTGGAATGCCACACCAGAAGGCATGTTCCGAAACCGTGGGCTGGTCGACGGCGTCACGCGGCGCGGCGCGATCTTCGTCGCACCATTTGCGCAGACCGGGTATTGGCGCCAAATCGGAGCCAGTCGCGCGGAGCCAGGCCGCGATGAACTTAGGTATGTGCGGGCCTTGATGGACGATATCAATCGGCGCTGGCCGATCGACGCAGAGCGCACGCTTGCCTCCGGATTTTCCCGTGGCGCATCGATGGTATGGAACGTCGCCTGTTATGCCGGCCCGTTGTTCAAGGCCTATCTTCCGATCGGCGGCGGGTTCTGGAATTCGACGCCCGAGACCTGTCCGACCGGCTCGATCCACATGCGCCACATACACGGCCTGAAGGACGGTGTTGTCGCTTATGGAGAGGTCGGCATCTATAATTCGATGCCGATTCCTGACGGCCTTGCCGTTCTGCGCAAGCTGAACCGGTGCACGGCGCAGCGGACCGCAACGGCTGCGCCATCACCACGGCTACAGTGCAAGACATGGTCCGACTGCGCAGGCGGGCGTCGGCTCGAAGTCTGCCTGCATGGCGGCGGGCATTCGATTCCCGCTGAATGGGTTGGCGAGGGCCTCGATTGGATGCGGACGCTCATCCGCTGAAGACGTCACCGGCTGCTCATAGTTGCAGAACGAGCAGGATTTGTCTGACCACACGCCGCGCACCTGACCGAACTTTGACCTCAATCGCCGATCACCAGAGGCTGACGCTCATGCTGCTGGGTTGGCATCCAAGCCGAGCTCATGTTCAAGGGCGGCCATCGGCCGGTTCGCATCGTTGGAACCAACATCACGCGCGATCCGGTACAATGCGAGGGCTTGATATGGACGGTGCAGTGCCCGCAAGGCGTCAGCGGCCACCAGGAGTCGGTCCGCCTGTTCGTCTTTCCACGATCTGACGGACCGCGGCCTGGATCGATTGATCATACGCAATGCACGTTGCGGCTGACCGAGTTCATTGAGTTCACGGCCGACCTGCACCTGAACCCAGGGATAGTCGCAGGCCCTGCTTGTGACCTCGCGGATCAAGGGCTTGATCAGTTTGTAGGCCAGTTCACCGTGCCCGGCCTGGCGAACAATCGGCGCCAGATCAATGCGGGACCAAAGATCCAACAGGTTCGTTTCTCCAAGATAGGGCAACAGAGGGACGATAAGTTGTGGCCGACGGCGAAACGCTCCTGTTCGCGCGATGGCACACACAACA
>JBPCWB010000595.1:0-5749 GCA_051009955.1 Hyphomicrobiaceae bacterium
TTGACCAGGGTGTCGCACTTCGTGGTGCAGGCCACCGGCTCGCGCTTGCCAACCTTGCCGCCATAGGGCGAGACCTCTTCCTTGAAGCACTGCCCGCCTTCCTTGACCACCTGAATGATCTTGTCGCGGGATGCCAGTGCCGTGCACATCACTTCGAAGCTGGCGGCTTGTGCCATGCGCAGGCGCGATGAGCCCATCGTCTTCGCCGGCTCGGCAGCATTGGCCGAGCTTGAACCGAACACAATGTCGACCCAGCGGAATCCGCGGCGCTGGGCGCTCAGCTCATTATAGGAAATCCAAAGCTGACTAGGGCCAGTGGTCGTGGAGCGATGCAGCCGCACATGGGTGTCGCCGCTCTTCGGGCATGCACTGGCAAAGATCAGTGACTTGTCACTTTCTCCAGCCTTCAAATTCGCAAGCTTGGCATATTGCATCTGCGGTTGGCAGTCCCAATTCCTGCGCGAGAGTTCACCTTGTTTCAGGCGCCATCTCACCTCCCAGAACGGGATGTCTTCGCGAATCGCCGTGTAGAGATCGAAGACGGTTGGGATGGCCGCGACAACCGGAATGAGTATTGCGATTGCACGAACAATGTTGGGCCAGTTCGAGGATGATCCTTCAGAGCCAGTGCCTGACAATTGCGCCATGTCTTCCTCCGCATTTTGACAAAGTATCTTGCTGTCCAAAGTCAACGGCCCATCGCGACAGCGAATTAAGTTGGGCATGTGCTAGGCGCCGTCAGATGAACAGCACCTGACACGTCGATTCAGTTTTCGTTCACGCGAGCCGATCGTCGTGCGCCAACCTGAAATCCGGTCGTTTCTCTCACGGCCAAGGCGCCTGCCGGTTCGCTGAAAATGATCGCAGACAACCCAGCATCTCGCGTTTCACATCATTATCGCGGCGGGCGAAAGCAGGTCTCGCCGGTCGCTTTCCTGTCGCGCCGAAAGTACGCCGCGCACAGGATGGTCGACAACTTTCCATCACGCAATCGGCTCCAATAGGAATATATTGCCTGTTTGCCGTCCGGCCAGCTCAAGCCAGAGGATGTGCGGATTTCCCAGCCATCCTTGGCAAGGTTCGAGGACAGCAGCTTGGGCACAGGTTGCCAACCCTGTGGAACACCGGAGTTTTGGGCGAACGCTGATAGGGTCCCGAAGGCGAGCGCAGCACATATCGCGACCGGAAATTTCCAAACCATGCAACGACGTCCACTGTTTAATTCAACACCGTACGACTTGCGCCACATCTAGCGCAATCCAGGCAACTGGCAAAGTTTGCGGTCAATTGGCCTGGTCGATTGCCGTCATCCGGGGCGATTGCGCCACGGCGACCGTCCCCGATGCATCGTCAGGCTACCACAAGCAAAGCATGTCACGCTGGTGCCGTCCGTGCGCCTGGAAATGCATGTCGGCTCTGCCTTCTGGCGATCGCAGCGCGCTCATCGGAATAGAGTTCGCCAGGTTTGTATTCTGGGGAAGACCGCAGCGCGCCATTGCCGGTGGGGACTTGATGAGACGAAGCCCAACTGTTCGCAGTTTCATTGCCGTTGTCGTGCTCTTTGCGAGCGCGTTCACATCGGGTTGCGAGACCATCAAATACGCCGATGTCACGCCATATGTGGAACCCGGCATGACACGCACCGACGTGCAATCGATCATGGGCCCGCCACACAGCGTGTGGACACTTCACAACCGCGATGTCTGGCAGTTTTGCCATGACACGCTCGGTCATGACATTGTCGGTCTCGACGTCGCCAACTATGTCATGGAGCCCAAATCGATGGTGACTGCAACAGTTTGGTTTGTTGACGGTCGCGTCACCAATGCGCGCCTCTACGACAATCCCGTCCAGCTATCATGCCAGGAGTTTTTCCAGGCTTTTCGCTGGCAAGACCAATAAATTTCTCACAACTTTCTATTTTTATTTCAATGTCTTATCGTTATGAACCGAATCTGAACACCTGGCTCAGGAATGGTTCAAACTCGGCCGACTATCTTCCAAACCATCGACGGCGACCCCGCCAATGTCAGATACACGTTTGGGAGAGAATTGAACATGTTGAAGTCCATGAAAATCGCTACTCTTGGTGCCCTGCTGATCGCAACTCCGCTGGTTGCTAATGCTGCTCCTGGAAGCCGCCACTTCGATCGCGAAGAGATCCGAATTGGTAATACGTTCACGCCAGGAATCGACAAGCGCATCAAGCGACAGCGAAAGCGCATCCGACGCGGTCGCCGATCCGGCGATCTCACCTTCGGCGAATTCCAGCGTCTGCGGTTCGGTTTGGCTCGTATTCGTGCAGCTCGCCAATTCGCCAAGTTCGACGGTCACGTCTCACGCAATGAGCGTCGTCGTCTGCATCGCATGCTCAACCGGCACAGCCGCAAGATCAATCGATTGCGGAACAATCACCGGGTTGCCGGTGGCGGATTTGGATTTAACGTCAGCTTCTGAGAATAGCTGGATCATTGACATCCATGATCATAAAAAGAGGGACGGCTTGCGCCGTCCCTCATTGCGTTTACCCGCCGCTCGATACCGCCTATTTGGCGACAAGAACGAAATCCTGATGTGCGGAAAACACCGGAACTTGTCGGCCGTGGCTTAGCTCCCGCACCTGTTCGGCTATATAGGACGCCAACGGCGTGACCCGGACGCTGCGTTCCCCCGGCCGACGTGCGGCACCTTTCATGCCTCTCGACAGGACGTGCGTAAAGAGGCCGTGACCAACGTCATCCCGTTCGATCGCATATTGATTTGGTCCGGCGGCCATGAACGCAACGAAATTCTCGTAACGCGCATCCTCCAGCAATCTCGCGTTGTAGGCGCGGGCGGCGCCGGCGGCACCGGACTGGCACGAATCGAGAAAGATCAACTTGCGTCCCAATGAACGCGTGATTCGTTCTTGGATCTGAGACCAATTGAGAATATTGCGCCCGGTTCCCACGGCTTCAAAACCAGCCTTCCGCTCGATGTCGGTCGGCAGGAAGTAGTAGTTGCCATCGAGCCCCGTCTCGCCGTGACCGGCAATGAAGAGGGCCACCGTGTCGATAGGTCCGTCAGTCACGGCATCCCGAATGGCATTCAAGATGTTTGCGGCTGTCGGTTGGTTCTCGGGTCCTGCATCGTTGGCCAGGATCCTCATCTTGACGCCGCCGCTATGGCGCGGACCCAACTCGCGTTTGATTGTTTCCGCAAACAATCGTGCGTCCTTGCCCGCATAGCTCAAATCGCAGGACTGATTGCCGCTACTGCCGCAGGTCTGGCCGAGGCCGGGATATTTGTCGACGCCGATCGCGACGATGTGCAGTGTCCCGCGACGATCAAGCGGACCTTCGCCAGCGTGTGACACGCGCAGATTGATCGGTGCGGACTCACCGGCCTGGCTGAACGCCTTGATCGTAATATCGTTCTCACCGTCTCCGAGTGGCACCGAGAACCCCTCGACGATATAGCCTTTCGGCGGACGCGGATGGTCGATCGGCAACGCGTCGACACGTGCGGTCTTCACCGAAATGCCGTTGACGGATATCGCGTAACGATCAACGGTATAAGTGCCTTGCTTGACGAAAACGGTCACCATCTTGGCACCGCGAAACTCTTCCGAGTAAGGCTCAGGTGTCGCAAGGATGATCTCAGGCGGGCGAGCGGCGAGCATGCGCTGCAGGTCGTGCTGCGGTGCCAGCTTTTCGACCGCGGCTTTGGCACTTGCAAGACGGATCGCCTCAGCGACGATGTCGCGGCGGTTGAGCGACTTGCGCAACTGCCCACCCGTCACATAATCCGCTGCCCGATCAGCGCCATTGTTGCTCTGCCAGCCAACCAACTTCCCGGCGTTGGGAGAGCCCGTATAAAATCCCTGCGGCGTATACATCACCCAATCGCCAATACCGGTTTTCGAGGCCGGGGCATGGAACAGTGTCACTAGAAGCTCACGAGTCTTGAGATTCCAAAGCCGGATGGTCTGGTCACCCGAAGCTGAGACGAGGTAGCGCCCGTCCGGCGATGGCGTTGTCGCCCAGACTTCACTTTCATGGCCAATGTATCGTCCCCGTGCGCGGCCGTTGAGACGATACGAAATCAGAGCCCCGTTACTGCCGGCCGACACGATCGTTTGCCTGTCAGGCGTAAAACTGTAGGAGCGATGGCGGTATCCGGTCGTGCGATCGCGCTTGATCGACGCGATCACGTCGTCGCCATCGCGAAAGTCGAGCACGCCCTCCGGCCGAATGGGATTGCCGCCCTTGCGATGCCGCAGCTTCCAGCTCCCGACCGCGGTGGTTGCGTAGCGCCAATTGCCACTGTTCGCGCTGTCGGCGCTCAGAGGGACAGGCGCTTCGACGCCTTGCCCACCCAGTGGAAGGCGCAGGCCGAACCGATAAGACCTTTGCTTGGCCGGTCCCGTGCGTCGCGAACTGCTGCCCCATGCGATCCACTGACCGTCTGCGGAAAAACCGGCAGCAAACTTCGTGCGCCCGCGCCCGCGCAAAATCAGGTTGCGTCCACTTGCCGTACGACCAAGCTTGCCGGTCCTTGGCGACCAGACGTGGATGCCGCGCCTGTTGCCACCCGCGGTGGCTACCCAACGCCCGTCGGGGCTCCACGCGCCGGCTAAAACGATGTTGTCGTGGCCGGTATAGCTGGCCGCAACCGTGCCGGTCGCAACATCCCAGATTTCGTGCCGACGGGTTCCGCGACCGACCGATTTCGCAGCCAGGAGCGATCGGCTGTCCGGGCTGAAGGCCAGTGAACCGATGCTTCGCCGAATTTTTATTGGCAATGCCCGCGAAACTGAAATCTGCTCTCCGTTGGATGCATTGGCCGCATCCCGGGCCGACCAGATGCGGATCTCACCGCTGATGTCGCCAGAGGCGACAGTTCCGTTCGGCGCCACAGCCAACGATCGGATCCGGTCCTTGTGGCCGATGAACTCCGCTTCGAAGCGTCCGGTTGTCGAATCCCAAATGCGAATCGTCTTGTCGTAGGATGCGGTGACGGCTCGCCGTCCATTCGGCAGAAATCCTACGGCATAAATTCGATCGGTATGACCCTTGAGCCGTTTCATGCGCGCACGCCGCCAGTCTGCGGCACCGTTGCGCCCAACCGGGGCCTGCCACAGAATGGCATGGGCCGAGTTGCCGCCCTGTCCCGATACCAGGCGCCGGCCGGCCGGCCCGAAGGCCAGGCTTAAAACGACATTGGTATGGCCAAACAGCAGCGCTTCCAGTGTTCCTGATGCGAAGTCGTAGATCCGGACGTGGTGGCCGCTTTTCTTTGGCATTTTCATCCAGCCGGCGATCGCCAGCCAACGCCCGTCCGGAGACAACGCCATCGCGAAAATCTTGCCAGGACTACCGGGCGACACCTCGCCACGGATCATGCGCACTGTATTACCTGTCGACAGATCCCAAATCCGCACAACCTTGTCGTCACCGGCTGAAACAAGCTGGCTGCTGTCCGGCGTAAACGCGACGTCGTTGATGATCGCCATATGCCCGCCGGTATCGAGCATCAGGTTTTGTGCTGACTTCAAAACCGCCGGCGTCGGCAGGATGGTCTTCGGTCGCTCGATTGCGACTGGTTCCGGTGGTGCACCAGCCCGATTGCGGATCAATAACGCCGTACCGCCGGCCGGGACGTCATTCAGGGCATTGACGAGATCTCGCGCCGTGGCCACGCGCTTGATCGAGGACTTGATCTCGACGGCGGAGACGACATCGCCAACCGCCAGTTGCCCGGCCGATGG
>JBPCWB010000596.1:0-8982 GCA_051009955.1 Hyphomicrobiaceae bacterium
TGACGCGTCAGCGCTATAGGGATTTTCGCAGATGAAGTTTCTCGACCAAGCGAAGATCTATATCAAATCCGGCAAGGGCGGCGACGGTTGCCTGTCCTTTCGACGCGAGAAGTTTATTGAGTACGGCGGACCCGACGGTGGTGACGGCGGAAAGGGTGGCGATGTCTGGGTCGAATGCGTCGCCAATCTCAACACGTTGATTGATTATCGCTATCAGCAGCACTTCAAAGCGCAGAATGGCCGGCCGGGAATGGGCAAGAACCGCGCCGGCCCCGGTGGCCAGGATTGTATCATTCGGCTACCGCCGGGAACGCAGGTTTACGACGAGGATCAAGAAACATTAGTCGCGGATCTCAAAGAGCCGGGCGAAAGAAAACGGATTGCCAAGGGCGGCAATGGCGGGTTCGGTAACGCGCACTTCAAGTCGGCCACGAACCAGGCGCCTCGGCGTGTCAATCCCGGGCAGGCCGGTGAGGAATTGACCATCTGGCTGCGATTGAAGTTGATTGCAGATGCCGGTCTCATCGGCCTTCCGAATGCCGGTAAATCCACATTCCTGGCAACGGTGTCGGCCGCAAAACCAAAAATAGCCGACTATCCGTTCACAACGCTCCATCCCAATCTCGGAGTCGTACGGGCAGGTGAAGTGGACTTTGTCATTGCAGATATTCCGGGCCTCATCGAAGGGGCCAACGAAGGCGCCGGCCTCGGCATCCGATTCCTCGGTCACGTCGAGCGATGCCGGGTCTTGCTGCATCTGGTTGACGGCACTGAGGAGAATGTCGCCGACGCCTATCAGACAGTCCGCGCCGAACTCCAGGCCTATGGTGCCGATCTGGAGACCAAACACGAGGTCGTTGCGCTAACGAAGTGCGACGCGATTGACGAGACGACCTGCGCTGAGCGGCTGGCCAGTCTGGGGCAGGTGAGCGGCAAGAAACCATTGCGTTTGTCGGCCGCATCGGGTGAAGGTGTCCGCGAAGCACTCTTTGCGCTTGCGCAGATCATCCAACAAGCCAACGCTTACGAAAAGGAATTGGCCGAGGCGGATCACCGTCAACCGTGGCAGCCGTGAGTGATTCAGTTCGCCTGAAAATCGTGAGATCCTGCCCGACCTTGATCTCAGCCAGCCTGTACCAAACGATCCCAATACGTCCATGTCCCAAGCCCGACCAGAATGGAAGAACGCACGCCGGATCGTCGTCAAGATCGGGTCGGCCTTGCTGGTCGATCGCGCCACGGGGCAGCTGAAATCCACGTGGCTGAACTCACTCGCCGACGATATCGCCGCGCTCCAGGCCTCCGGAAAGAGAATTACGATTGTCTCTTCCGGTTCAATTGCGCTGGGGCGCAAGGTGCTTGGATTGCCGCAAGGCTCGCTTGAGCTTGAGCAGAGCCAGGCCGCCGCTGCGGTTGGCCAGATCAGTCTGGCCCATGCCTATCAGGACGTTTTTCGCCAGCGCGGATTAACGACGGCCCAGATCCTTCTAACACTTGGTGACACCGAGGAACGCCGCCGTTATCTCAATGCGCGACGTACTATTGATACGCTTCTGGCCCACGGCACCGTCGCCGTGGTCAACGAGAACGACACCGTGGCAACCGCCGAAATTCGCTATGGTGACAATGACCGATTGTCGGCCCGCGTTGCCAGCATGATCAGTGCCGATTGCCTGGTCTTACTGTCGGATGTCGACGGTTTCTATACCGCGCCTCCCAACGACAATCCGGATGCCGTGCGCCTCGACGAGGTTAATCAGATCACTCCACGCATCGAAGCCATGGCGGGCAGTGCCGGAACCGAGCTATCACGCGGTGGCATGGTGACCAAGCTGGAGGCGGCGAAGATTGCGCGCGTCGCCGGCATTCACATGGTCATTGCGAGCGGTCACCTGCTGCATCCGCTACGCACATTGGATGAAAACGGACCTTGCACCTGGTTTGTCGCCCCGTCGGATCCGGTTGCGGCACGCAAACGCTGGATTGGCGGCCAGCTGGAACCGTCCGGTTCGGTCTATATCGATGCCGGAGCCGTGCGCGCGCTTGATCAGGGCAAGAGCTTGTTGCCGGCCGGGGTCGTCCGCGTTGCCGGTGTCTTTGATCGGGGTGACGCGGTCGTCATTCGCTCCGAAGACGGTACGGAACTGGGTCGCGGGCTGGTGGCCTATGCGAATGTTGATGCATTGCGTATCATGGGCAAGAAGTCGGGTGAGATCGCAGGCATACTGGGCCACAAAGGGCGATCGGAGCTGATCCATCGAGACGACATGGCGCTCAATCGGAAAAAATCGACATGAACAAACCTGAACGCATTGCGACCGATACCATGGCGGTCATGAACCAACTTGGTCAGCAGGCGCGTGAGGCGGCAGCTGTGTTGGCGCTGGCACCGCGCGATGTCAAGGATGCGGCTCTGACTGCGGCCGGCCAGGCCCTGCGGTCGCAAACCGAGGCCATCGTCGAAGCCAACGCTCTTGATCTTTCCGCGGCCCGCGACGCCGGCCGCCCCGACGCCTTCATCGATCGTCTGTCTCTCGATGCAAAGCGGATCGCGGGCATCGCGGCCGGCCTCGATGCCATTGCTGAACTGGCCGATCCGGTCGGTGAACTGATTGCCGAGTGGCGCCGGCCGAACAAGCTCAAGATCGAGCGCGTCCGCACGCCGCTCGGCGTGATCGGCGTGATCTACGAGAGCCGACCGAATGTCACCGCCGACGCCGGTGCGCTGTGTTTGAAGGCAGGCAATGCTTCGATCCTACGTGGGGGCTCCGAAAGCTTCCATTCGGCACGGGCGATCCATGGCTGCCTTTTGGAGGGACTGAAAACGGCAGACTTGCCGCCGGCGAGTATCCAACTGGTCCCGACGACGGATCGCGCCGCCGTCGGCGCCATGTTGAGCGGCCTCGGCGGCACGCTCGACGTTATCGTCCCGAGAGGCGGCAAGAGCCTGGTTGGGCGCGTGCAGGAAGAGGCCCGCGTTCCGGTCTTCGCCCATCTCGAGGGCATCTGCCATGTTTACCTCGATCGCGGTGCAGACCTAGACGATGCGATTCCGATTATTGTCAACGCCAAGCTGCGTCGCACGGGTATTTGTGGAGCTGCCGAAACGCTGCTCGTGGATCGGGGCGCGCCGGACGGCCATCTCGCCGCGGCGGTCAAGGCATTGCTCGATGCCGGCTGCGAAGTCCGCGGCGATGCCGCCACACAGGCTGTTGACGATCGCGTCAAGGCTGCGCAGGAGGAGGATTGGCATACCGAGTATTTGGATAAGATCATCTCGGTCAGAACCGTTGACGGCGTTGATGACGCGATCGCCCATATTGCCAGGTACGGTTCGCAACACACCGACTGTATTTTGACGGAATGCTACGGCACGGCTGAGATTTTCCTCAAGCGTGTCGACTCGGCGATCGTCCTGCACAACGCCTCCACGCAGTTCGCGGACGGTGGCGAATTCGGGATGGGCGCGGAGATCGGGATCGCCACCGGCAAGATGCACGCCCGCGGTCCCGTGGGAGTCGAGCAGTTGACGAGTTTCAAGTACGTCGTACGTGGCGCCGGGCAGACGCGTCCTGATTAGGTCATGGACCTCCATTGGATTCCATCGGAAAGTTTAGGACAGTCGATTGTCGCGTAAGTCTGCTCCAGTCCGGTTCGGATCGGTCAAGCCGAAGCCACCGCTCGCATTTCCGGGCCAGAGGATTGGCCTATTGGGTGGATCATTCAATCCACCGCACGAGGCCCATCAGTTGATTACCGATACCGCGCGGCGACGGCTGGGGCTCGATGCCGTCTGGTGGGTGGTGACGCCCGGCAATCCGCTCAAGTCACGCGGCGAACTGGCTCCTCTGGAGATGCGCCTTGCTCTTTGCCGGGCCATGACCCCAAACCCGCGGATCCAGGTCACGGCCTTCGAGCAGGACCTGCCGAGCGCCTACACGGCTGCAACATTGGATTATCTCACGCGGCGCCATCGCGGCGTCCGATTTGTGTGGCTCATGGGCGCCGACAATCTTGCTTCATTTCACCTTTGGCAGGATTGGCAATCCATCGCCCGGATGATGCCGATCGCAGTTGTCGATCGCCCGGGCTGGCGCCTGCCGTCGCTTGCTGGCAAAGCGGCGCAGTATCTCCGGCGGCACTATGTTCCGGAGCAGTGTGCAGCGACCCTGGTCAACGCGCGATGTCCGGCATGGACGTTTCTGACCGGCCGTCTGTCTTTGCTCTCTTCGACAGAAATCCGCAATAAAAGCAAAAACACGAGCAAAAATATGCGGAAATAGCATTATTTGAGTTTAACGGACCCGAAACCGTGAATTTGGATCTGTGATAGAGATTGTTGTGGTCGTATGCACGATGTGCGATACTGCCGCAGCGTTGTGAAGACCATCATGCTTCGAAACGGCGAGCCTACAGTGCATCAGTTATCGACTGTAAGCTTGTGACATGAATGGACCGAATGGCCAAAGGAACTACATCAAAACATGCCAATTGCTTATGAGGGCGGCTTAGCGCGCGCGCCTCGTTCTGAACTTGTGTCCGAAGGTCAAGATTCAGAAGCGCTTGTTGAACAAATCCTTGGTTGGCTCGATGAAGCCAAGGCTGAGGATGTGATCCCCATCAATCTTGCAGGCAAGTCGTCGGTTGGCGACTTTATGGTTATTGCCTCAGGCAGATCAGCGCGCCACGTCGGCGCGGTGGCCGATCAGTTGCGGCGCAAGTTGAAGGATGCGGGACAAGGAACAGTGCGCGTCGAGGGTACAGACAATTGCGATTGGGTGTTGCTGGATACCGGCGACATCATCATCCATGTCTTTCGCCCCGAGGTGCGCGAGTTCTATAATCTCGAGAAGATGTGGCAGGCTGATGCGCCCGCCGAGGCATCGAGCGACGATCGCGCACACTAGAGCAACCTGTTTTATGTTTGGTCCGGGTGCGATGGCCGGTTGGGCGTGCCGACGACGACCCTGGGCCGGCGTGCGACCTGCTCGCCTCGTTCTGCGCGACATCGTCTTGTCGTCAAGGCGTAATCTACAATGCGAATTGTCATCATTGCCATCGGCCGTCTCAAGGCGGGGCCGGAAAGAGAGCTGCTCCAGCGCTACGTGAAGCGATTCGACGATCTTGGCCGCGGCATCGGCATGGGCTCCTTGAGCCTGGTCGAGATCAGCGAGTCGAAGGCTGGCAATGAGACCGTGCGAAAACGAGAGGAAGCCAAGGAGCTTCTCTCGAAGGTGCCGGCCGGGGCGACGATGATTGCGCTTGATGAGACCGGGACGGCGCTTTCCAGCATCAGCTTGTCGGACAAGATCGGGTCGCTCCGGGACGCCGGCACGGCAACTCTTGCCTGTGCCATCGGTGGTCCCGACGGGCACGGCCAAAGTCTGCTCGAGGCCGCACAGCTGCGCCTTTCGCTCGGCCCGATGACACTGCCGCATGGGCTCGCCCGTGTCGTTCTGGCGGAACAGCTCTACCGTTCGGCAACGATCCTGGCCGGGCATCCCTACCACCGGGCGTAGCGGCCAACTCAATTCTTGGCGGCGAACCAGTCGAGAGCGGAGACCGGGAGAACCCGCCGAGCAGCGGCCACAACATAGGTCGGCGTTGTCACATAGTAGCGCCGCTTCGGCCGTCGGCTCTCGACCGCGTGCACGAGCTTGTCAGCAACGCGCTCCGGCGGCAGCTTGAACATTTGCTTGCCGCCCTTTTCCATTGAGACGATCATCTGCTCGTACCTGTTCCGGTGGACGGAATTCTCGATATCGACGTGGGCGCGTGCCATCGCCATGGCCGTTTCAACGAACCGCGTGTCAATCGGTCCGGGTTCGATCAGCGACACCGATATGCCGCTTCCGGCAAGTTCGAGCCTGAGCGTGTCGGCCATCGCCTCGACCGCAAACTTCGAGGCACAGTAGGCGCCGCGATAGGGCGCGGCCACCAGGCCGAGCACCGAGGAGCAATGGACGATCCTGCCGCTGTTCCGGGCGCGCATATAGGGCAGCACGCGCCGCGTGATGTCATGCAAGGCGAAGACATTGACCTCGAACTGGCGGCGCACGGTCTCGCCATCGAGATCCTCCAGCGCGCCGGGCTGCCCATAGGCGGCATTGTTGAAGACCGCGTCAAGGCGACCGTCGGTCAGGGACATGGCCTGTTCAACACACGCCGTGACCGAAGCCGGATCGCCGAGTTCCAAATGGATGGCTTCGACGCCGATGTCGTTGCGCAGGTGCGCCAGATCCTCGTCGCCACGGGCCGTAGCGAGAACCCGCCAGCCACGCTGGCGCAAACGAACCGCCGAGGCGAGACCGATGCCGGACGAGCATCCCGTAATCAGGATCGACTTGTTGGGTTCACCTGACATGGGTCCTCGGCGCCGTATTAATCGGCTCAGTTTGCGCCTTCAAGCAGTCGGCGCGCAATCACCTGCGCCTGAATTTCGGCCGCGCCCTCGAAGATGTTCAGGATGCGGGCGTCGCACAGCACCCGGCTCACCGGGTATTCGAGCGCAAAACCGTTGCCGCCGTGAATCTGCAGCGCGTTGTCTGCCGATGCCCACGCCACGCGTGCAGCCAGCAACTTCGCCATGCCGGCCTCAAGATCGCACCGCCGGCCCTGGTCCTTCTCGCGTGCTGCAAAATACGTGATCTGGCGGGCCATCATCGTCTCGACGGCCATCATCACGATCTTGTTCGAGACACGCGGAAAAGCGAAGATCTGCTTACCGAACTGATTGCGGTCGAGTGCGTAGGCGAGGGCGAGGTCCATTGCCGATTGCGCAACGCCGACGGCGCGTGCGGCCGTTTGAATGCGTGCCGCTTCGAATGTGGCCATCAATTGCTTGAAGCCCTGGCCTTCCGTTCCGCCCAGCAACTGCGTTGTCGGCACTTCAAAGCCGTCGAACGAAATATCGTACTCCTTCATACCGCGATAGCCGAGCACTTCGATTTCGCCGCCGGTCATACCCTCGGCCGGGAACGGGTCATCGTCAGTGCCGCGCGGCTTTTCGGCGAGCAGCATCGACAGGCCACGGTGTCCCGGCTCATCCGGATTTGTGCGCACCAACAGCGTCATGAGATCCGCCCGAACGGGATGGGTGATCCAGGTTTTCTGCCCGAACACACGAAAAACGTCGCCGTCGCGCTCCGCACGTGTCTTCAGGGAGGCAAGATCGGAACCCGTATTTGGCTCGGTGAACACGGCAGTCGGAATGATTTCGCCCGAGGCAATCTTTGGCAGATAGTACTGCTGCTGGTCCGGCGTACCGTTAGCAAGGATGAGTTCGCCGGCGATCTCCGAACGTGTCCCCAGGGACCCAACGCCGATATAGCCGCGCGAGAGTTCCTCCGAGACAATGCACATGGCCTCTTTGCCGAGACCGAGACCGCCGTACTCTTCCGGCATGGAAACGCCAAACACACCCAACTCGGCAAGTTTCTGGATCGTCTCCAAGGGGATGTAATTGTTGGCCAGGTGCCACTCGTGGGCATACGGCAGGACTTCGGACGCGCTGAAGCGGCGCATTTCTTCCTGCATGGCCAGGTGCACGTCGTCGAGGCCGCTGTCGCCAAATGTCGTGACATTGGGATGCTCAGAGATGAGCGTCGCAAGGCGCTGCCTGGCGCCGCTGTTCTGACTGGCGGCCACGGCGTCAGCCGTATCGTCTTCGAAACGGCGAATATCGTTTCGCTCGACACCAAGTTCGGCCAGGCGCATGGTTTCTCCCGGGCTCATCGGGATGCCGCCGGCAATTTGCGCGGCGTACTCGCCCGTTCCGATTTGCAGCGTCAAACGTTCAATTTCACCAAATCGGCCGGAGTCGCTGAGCCGCGATGCCCAGCCGTGAAGTTGACGCAGGGCTTCCACGTAGGTCGCCAGCCACGCCAGTCCGTGCGTCACTTGCTGATGTTCATCGGCCGAGACCCGTTCACCGACCTGGGCCCGGACGGACCCGCGTGCCAAAGCGCGGATGCGTTCGGCCGCGCTCACGACTTCAGCGGCGCCGGCAATAACGTCCAGATCCGATGCTTGGTCAGTTGCTGCAACTGCTGCGGTCATGGCGAAATCCTTGGCAAGCCTGCTTTCACACAGCAACGACGACCATTTATGCCGCACTGCAACATGACGATATGAGGAGACTCACCATGGAGCAACCATTGTGCGCCGATTGACGCAATCCCGGCCGCGAAAAGCCGGGTTTTTACACGGGTTTATGACTTCTCGGTGGTTCCGATCAGTGCCTGCAGGAACCGCTGCCGAGCCTTCTTCCGAGTACGGTCGTCCGGCTCCGTTGGCGTTGCGACATGGTCAAGATCGTTCCTGGTCGACACCGGGGGTGGTCGGTCCGTGTTGGCATGAATGATGTGGACGCTGGCTTCCTCGATCGGTCCTGTGGCACGCTGCGTGCTTGCGGTGTCATCGCTCATCGATCGGCGGCCACGGCGCTTCCAAAATGATGGTGGCGGTTCCGGTGGACCGTCGGTGTCGGTAATCGAAATGGCTTCCAAACCAACGGCCGGTCGGTCGCGCTGTTCGGAGTCGACCATCACGATTTGAACGTCGGCTTCGCTGGCAGTATCGCCGACGAGGCGACCGCCATCCGGTTCATCGGGTGCCGCCGCGGGCTCAGGAGTTAGAGGCGGTTTTGGCGGAGCGCCGGCGTCAATCAATGTGGAAGCCGCCGACGCAGCGGGCCTCGACGCCTTGGCCACCTCCAACGGCGGCGCTCCGCTTCCGAGGGTCGGTGGAGGCCGCCTAAGATCAGGAAGTACGATGTTTGATCGGGTCTTTTCGATCTGGGCGAGCCTTTCGCTGAACCCGGGCTCTTTAGCCTCAAAAGGATTTGCGGCGTTCGGACCGGTATGGCGATCGGTCAATGCACTCATGGCAGGCATCGGCCTTCGCGCCGGCAGAGGCGGCGGCGGCGGCGGGAGTCGCTCTGCGGGAAGACTGAGTGTCTCGCGATCTGCGACAGCAACCGGT
>JBPCWB010000597.1:0-24878 GCA_051009955.1 Hyphomicrobiaceae bacterium
CGGAGATCGACGTCGAACTGATCGATCAGACGGAGCTGCCGCCGCTCGGGGCCGGAGAGACGGCGATCGGTCCGACGGGTGCCGCGATTGCCAACGCCGTGTGCCGTGCATTGGGATTGCGAATCACAGAACTGCCAATCACGCGGCACGCCATTCTGGCCGCGAGCGCATAGCGGTGCATTAGGTGAAGTTATAGGCGTCGGGCGGAGAGTGTTGTGACATGCGCCCGCCCCGTTGCTGCTTGTTGCGGATGAGATTGTAGAGCCTGTGACCTGAGCGCTCAAAGCTCTCACGACTCAGGCAGCCTCCAATGTCGCTCATGCTTGGAAAATTTGTTATTGAAGTTCTGCTTTTCGCTGTTGTGCATCACAAAGTTCACCGCGGCGTATGCGGCCCATCTAGCCCAGCCATATGTCATGAAGCCGTAGGGGATCTCAAGGCAATCCTCATACCCGTGATAGAACGGTATCTTCTCTTCTTTCAGTATATTAACGAGTTTTTTTCCATCAACGGGATTATCGAACCAGGTTGGTCTGAAGTGCATGAATTTATTTCGTAATTGGCCAAGTTGCCTCGCGTTCTTGTTAGCGTCTGTCTCCGTATTTGGGATCGTGCCACGATAGAGACACAGCAGTTCAAATCGTGATGTTGCGTTGCCCTTCCTATCGACGAATAGTTTCTGCGTAAGCTTCGTTTGGGAAGGGTCAAGCTGATAAGCATTCGGATTTTCCGACACGTGTTTGATCCACTCGTTCACAGCTGCTTCGATGGATGCCGCTGCAAAGGTGATCGATACTGATACGTGGATCATCATTTTGATTAGTAGCGAATGGTTCTCAGACCCATTTCTGGTCTGTTCGAGTTTGCGCGCTTCGCGGGCAGCATGCGCTGCCGCCTTGATGTGAGCAAGTACAAGCTCTGACCCCAAATTCCCGGTCGCGTTAATTCCGACGTCATCAAGTTGAGCACTGAAGCGGCCTGTATTTTTCGGATGCGTCCTGGGAGCCATGTTTCACCTCTCAATTCTTGGGCTACAACTGGTTGGCGGGCGGGCGTCTTCGACAGACTCTCGAAATTTGTCAATGGACGTTAGATTCAATCTCTGCGTGCCTGCCGTGACTTGATCCTTTCGCCAATTGATCACTCATGCTACTATGCGCATTATTTTGCGCATGGATACGAACAGGCGCAAAATCGTCCGACGGCTAAGACAGGAGGGTTGGGAAGATGCTGGTGGTACCAAGCATGACATCTTTCGCCACCCAGACAGGCCCGGCCGCGTGGTCGTCCCGCGACACCGAGAGCTGTCAACGGGCGTCGCACGCAACATCGCTGAAATTGCTGGATGGGACGAAGATGACCAACTCTAACGCCAATCGTTACTTCGCGATCGTCGACGGCAAGGACGGTGCGTATGGCGTCGTGATTCCGGATTTTCCAGGCTGTCACGGCGGCGGTGCAACGGTCGAAGAGGCCGTGCAGGATGCGACCAGTGCGCTTTCGGAATTTGCGACGTTGATGATCCGCGACGGTGAAGCGATTCCGCCACCACGTTCCATGGACGAGATCATAGATGAGCACACAGCCACCTCTGGCGAGAAAAGCACAGGTGGCGTTTACATCCCTTTGATCATCGAGCGAGGGCAAATGGTGCGCGCCAATCTGTCGATTGATGCTGGTTTGCTGCAGGCCATCGATGAAGAGGCCAAGCGCCGCGGAATCACGCGGTCGGCGTTCATGACCAACGCGGCGCGAGAGAAGATCGAGCATGCAAGATAGCCGCAGGATGAATCATCCTGGTGCATTGCACCTCTGTTCTTGACTCCGACTTCGAACGATGTCCGTTAGACAATAACATCAGCATCCGGAATCCACGCGACCTCTTGAACGGTGGATGGATGCGCCAAGGACAACAAGACGTGTATGCTGCCGCAATTGGCAGGAGGGTCGGAATGACTGAACGTAAGCCGGTGACCGACTGGCTGACCGATTGGGATCATATGGCGCCTGCCTGGACGGAAGACCCTTACCCGATCTGGGACAAGATCCGCACGTCCGCGTGCCCGATTGCACACACGGAACGCTATGGTGGAGTCTATTTGCCGACGACCTTCGCAGACATGCAAACCATCGCCTATGACCCTGAGAGCTTTTCCTCCAGGCAGGTCGTCGTTCGGGAACGGCAGCCGGAAGACGCTGGTGGCGCACCACCGATAACGACCGACCCGCCGAAGCACCGGCTTTCCCGGATGCGCATCATGCCGCCGTTCTCCGGGCACGAGATCAAGAAACTGATGCCGCGCACGCGCGAGATCTGCAATCAACTGATCGACCAGTTCGCCGACAACGGTCGGTTTGATGGCGCCGTCGACTACGCGCAGAACATTCCCGTCCACGTCATTGCACATATGCTGGGCCTGCCGGATACCGACGCCGATCGCTTTCGCGGCTGGATCCAGCAGATTCTTGTCGACGGCATTGCCGACGATGAAGCAATGCACGATGGACTGCATGACATCACACAGTATTTCTACGAGCACCTGGAGGCGCGGCGGGCGCAACCCGGCGACGATCTCATCAGTTATCTCGCGCAACAAACCTATGAAGATGGCGAGCCTTTCAAGGAGACGCATATTCTTGGCTCGCTGCGGCTGATTCTGATCGCCGGGATAGACACCACCTGGAGTGCGATCGGCGCTTCGATCTGGCACCTTGCCAAAAATCCGCGTGATCGCGAACGCCTGGTCGCCGAACCCGAGCTGATGCGCTCTGCGGTGGAGGAGTTTCTGCGGGCCTACGCCCCCGTGACGATGGCCAGGTTGATCGCCAAGGATACAACAGTAAATGGCTGTCCCATGAAGGCGGGTGAGATGCTGCTCCTACCGTTTCCAGCCGCCAACCGCGATCCCGATCAATTCGACGACGCGGATCGGGTGATCCTCGATCGTGAAAACAATCGTCATGTGGCCTTCGGCATGGGCATTCACCGATGCGTCGGCATGCATTTGGCGCGCATGGAAATCACGATTGCTCTGGAAGAATTGCTGAAACGTGTTCCCGTGTTTGAGCTGGCCGGCGAGACAACCTGGTCACAAGGCGCCATTCGCGGTCCGCGAACATTGCCGCTGTCGTTTCCGACCCAGTAAGACCTGTCAGACGGCATAATCCTTAGCCGAGAATTCTGGCAAGAGCGCACGGCCGAGCGGCCGTGCGTCAAATGTCTTCGGTTATCGCCAAATCAGTATTTGACACTTGAGCCGGCGGAGTTGCCCAGGCTCTTGCGCATCTTCTTGCGCTGCACATTCCAATTGCGCTCTGTGACGGCCTCGGCATCGCGGCGATACTGTTCCTCGAGCTTGCCGAGCCGCTTCGATGGCTTGTAATTGAACTGTTGGCGCTGCGCATTCTGTTTGGTGATCAGCTGCCGACTCTGATCCAGCATGTCCTTAGCCGCTTTGATCCGGCCCTGGTCGCGCAGTTTGATGGCCTTGCGGCTCTTTTCCCGGGCCAGAAGCTCGACGACGGGATCCATCACGACCGGGTCCATGCTGCGATCAACAGCCTTGCGATCATTACTGAACTTGGCCTCGACGCTCGCTGTTTTGGTGCGATAACCGGTTGCACCATGCGGCCGATAGCGAATTCGAACATCGGCCAGCTCGCTCACATCAGTCGCAATGTCTCCGTCAACCTCGAGTTCGACCTGCAGGCTGTGCGTTGACTTCGCATACACCTGCGATAGCCGGAACGTGGCGGATCGATTTTTGATCGTCGCGCGGCGGCCGAGGCCACGCAGAGGCCGCACGCCGCGTCGGGTCTCGATGATGATCTCGATATCCTGCGCAATCACGGAAAGGACATCGTCGAACTCGCGATTGAAGATCCGGCGAAGATCGCCAGCCGTCTCTGCGAAGTCGTGGTTGCCATCACTCGCCGCCGCAAGCTGCGACATGAGATCTTCGTTGTAGCCGTGTCCCAAACCGATCGTCGTGACGGAGATGCCTTTACCGCCGAGCCTGGCACCCAGCTCTTCAAATGAGTATGGGTCCTTCGGCCCGACATTGGCCAATCCATCCGATAGCAGGATAATGCGGTCCAATCTGCGATCGTTGCTGAACTCTCGGATCTCGCCTGCACCAGCCTTGACCGCCGCGTAGATCGCCGTGCTGCCACCCGACCGAATGCGTTCGATGAGCCGGCTCAGCCGTTCGTGGTTCCGCACGCGCGACGCGGGTGCAATGACGTCGACACCATTGCTGAACGTGACAACCGAGGCGATGTCGCGACGCGTCAACCGCTCGACGGCCATGATCGCCGCCTCGCGGGCCTTCTCCATCTTGGCACCACGCATCGACCCCGAACGGTCGATGACGAGCGCGATATTGACCGGCGCCCGCACATCTTCGGATCCTGATGGATTGTGGATACCGGTTAGGCCAATGCGAAGAAAGACTCTTTGCTTTTCGCCGGCTCGCAGAAGTTTGTACCCAAGCCGCGTATCAATCTTCAGGCTTTCGCTGGCGGTCTGCGCCGCCATCGCAGACGTCGTTAGTGGAAAGCTCGCTGCCAGGGCGGCGAGCCACAGAGATAACTTGGAAGCCATTTCACTGCCATCCTATGTGATCGTTTCGCGCCCCAGACGCCAATTTTAAGGCGCGCGCAATCTGGCTCTGCCGTGACGACTTTGGTGCAATTCTGTGATTGCAGCCGGACGTGACATGGCAGACACAATCGCGGAGCACTGCGTAACTGGCTGCGGATGGAGTGTTTCCTGCAGTTTCAGCGCGGTGCATTGGCCAAATGGGCCATGGCGCATTACGAAATTGTAATGCCGCGCACGGCGGGCAGTATTCGCACGATCAAGCCGGCAATGATCGAATGGCGCGAGCCGTTAACCTTGACGCGAACCGACGCCGGCCGGCTCAGCCGCTCGAGTCAAAACCCGATTCCTTGGCTTTCAGCATGGCGGTGATCATGGAGTTGACGGGAGTCGCGACCCCCACTTTCGCACCTTCGCGCGGAATAGCGCCATTGATGTTGTCAACCTCGGCGCGCCGCCCTGCCATATGGTCCAGCAACATCGACGGACGCGCGTCAGGAATCTTTTCACCGAAGCGGCGGACGTAGGCGACCGGATCATCGAATTCCAACTCGATGCCTTTTGCGCGGGCAACGTTGGCCGCTTCCAATGCGCACTGACTGGCGATCGACCAGGCATTTGGATTGGCCTGGACCTCGCGAAGGCGCAGTCCGGTCAGGGCACATATGCCGGAATACGTGCAGTTGCAGATCAGTTTCTCCCAAATCATCTTATGGATGTCATCAAACGTCAGAACCTTGAACCCGCCCGACCGCCAAGTCTCGGCAACCGATTCCAAGCGGTCCGTCATGCCGCCATCCATTTCGCCGAGGCGAAGGAATTCCATGCCATTGTGATGGGCGTGTCCGGGCCCCTTCATCGAGGCGCCGAAACCGCCGACGACGCCAATCATGATGCGATCCGATCCGACGACGTCAGCTACGATGTCGGCACTGCCCAAGCCGTTTTGGATGGTGAGGATCGGAGCCTCCGGAGCTGCCATCTTGAGCGCCGACTGAGCCGCATCTCCGACGCCGTGGTACTTGGTGGCGATAATGACGAGTTCGGCGCCGTGCACATCGCTCGGGTCCGACGTTGCATTCAACTTCACAGTTCGGTCACCGCTCGCGCCTTCGACGCGCAAGCCATTCGTGCGCATGGCATCGACGTGGTCCTGCCAGCTGTCGACGGCCCAGACGTCGTGCCCGCCGTTGTCAGCGAGCAAGGCCGCATAGACGGACCCCATGGCGCCCGTACCGATGATTGCGATTTTCATACGTCGCCCCTTTTGCTTGATCTCGGGGATGATGCAGAGACACAGGAGCCACGTCAATTGTCGCCTTGCCAACTGCGACGCCGGGCGTTTGGACGGTTTTCAAGAATGACAACGGCGGACTCCGAATTGCCGGAGCCCGCCATTTTCTGCCGCGTTTTATTTAGATCGGCTTCGCCGCTTAATCCTGGGGCTGCGGCACAATCCGGATGTAAGGCTTCGGCGACTTCCAACCGTCCGGGTATTTGGCACGAGCTTCGTCGTCCGAGACCGCCGGCACGATGATGACGTCTTCGCCCTGCTTCCAGTTGACTGGCGTCGCGACCTTGTGCTTCGCGGTCAATTGAAGTGAGTCCACCAGACGCAGAATCTCATCGAAATTCCTCCCGGTGCTCATTGGATACGTCAAAGTCGCCTTGATGACCTTGTCGGGCCCGACGATGATGACGTTGCGCACGGTTTGATTGTCGACCGCCGTACGCCCTTCCGACGAGTCTCCGGCGCCTTCGGGTAACATATCGTAGAGCTTGGCCACGGCCAGGTCGCTGTCGCCGATCATCGGATAGTTGGGTGCCATTCCAGTGGCGTCGGCAATGTCTTGGGACCACTTTTCGTGGCTGTCGACCGGGTCGACGCTCAATCCAACGACCTTCACGCCGCGATTGTCGAATTCGGACTTGAGCTTTGCCATCTGCCCAAGCTCGGTTGTGCAGACCGGCGTGAAGTCCTTGGGATGAGAGAACAATATAGCCCACGAACTGCCCAGCCAGTCATGGAAGTTGAGCTTGCCTTCCGTAGTTTCGGCCGTGAAGTCAGGAGCCTGCGATCCAATTCGAAGTGTCATTTGTGAACCCTTTCCAAGGTGGCCGCCGGGTTGCCGCTGACGCGGGTCCGGGCTCGTTTGATGGTCTGGCGTACCCCGCCATCTCGAACTTAGTCTTTGGTCGTCCACCAAACAACCGAAAGCAGTGCAGAGAAAGCCGGTTGCGCCTCGCTACGAACGGCGGCGTAAGACTTCGGAGTAGTTCGTTCTCCGCAGTTGCTGTCCGTCACGACTTGATGCCAAAATCAACGCCAAAATCAAAAATCTCTTTCGAGGTCCGTTCCATGAATCTCTCGATGATTCTGCAGTCTGTGGCGCGCTGTTATCCTGATCGTGCCGCCATTACCTGGCGCGAAGGCTCATTGGCATATGCCGAATTGGAAACGAGCGTTGCCGGCATCGCCGCGGCTCTGCGCACACGGCACGCTCTTCAGCCCGGCGATCGGGTCGGCCTTGCGATGACCAACTGTCCCGAATTCTTCCCGATGCTCTATGGGATCTGGCGCGCCGGGCTGGTCGCCGTTCCGATCAATTCCAAACTGCATGCCCGTGAGTTGGCTTGGATTCTATCCAACAGCGGTGCACGTCTTGTCGTCATGACTCCCGATATTGCGGGCAAGGCCGGCGCCTACGTCGACGAGGATTGGCCAACGTCGATCGTGACCGACAGCCCGGACTATGTTGCTCTGTTGCGCGGCGACGGCATCGCGTCGGTTCAAAGCGAGCCGAGTGACAATGCCTGGATCTTCTACACCAGCGGGACGACCGGGCGCCCCAAGGGGGCCCAGTTGAGCCACCGCAACCTGCTCTTCATGGCGTTTACCTACTATGCCGACATCGACTTGATCGGACCTACGGACACCATGGTGCATGCGGCGCCGCTTTCGCACGGTGCTGGTCTCTACAGTCTGGCGCATATATCGAAGGGATCGAACAATGTCATCTATCCGGGCTTCGATACCGGTGAGATTATTGCCAGCTTCGGGCGCTATGAGAATGTCTCAATGTTCGCTGCACCGACCATGGTCAAGCGATTACTAGACGATCCTCGCTCCGGTTCGTCTGATATCAGCGGTCTCAAGACAATTTCCTACGGCGGCGCCCCAATGTATGTCGCCGATCTCAAGCGCGGCCTTGAGGTATTTGGACCGCGCCTCTATCAGCTGTTCGGCCAAGGCGAAGCACCAATGACGATCACCGGATTGTCGAAAACACTCCACGCCGATGTCGATCACCCCCGCTATGAGGCCCGCCTTGGAAGTACCGGGGTCGCCCGAACCGGATGCGCCTTCAAGGTTGTCGACCCGGCCGGCGTTGACGTCCCGATCGGCGAGACAGGCGAGATCATCACCAAGAGCGATGCCGTGATGAAAGGCTATTGGGAAAATCCGGAAGCGGATGCCACTGCCTTGCGAGACGGCTGGCTGTGGACCGGCGACATGGGCAGTGTCGATGCAGACGGCTTTCTCACCATCAAGGACCGATCCAAGGACATGATCATATCCGGTGGTTCTAATATCTACCCGCGTGAGATCGAGGAAGTTCTGCTGACCAATGACGCAGTGGCCGAGTGTGCCATCGTCGGCCGACCCCACGACGACTGGGGAGAGGAAGTCATTGCCTTCGTTGTCAGGCGGGCGGGACATTCTCTTGAAGCGCAGGATCTCGACCAGCTTTGCTTGGACACGATCGCGCGGTTCAAACGACCGAAGGCATATCGTTTTGTTGATGCGCTTCCAAAGAACAATTACGGGAAGATCCTGAAGACGGAACTTCGCTCGTGGCTGGAGAGCGCCGAGCAATGATCGCTCAAACTGCTCTGATCGGTGCCGGGCTCACAACCTGGCTTGAAAATCTGGATTGGAGTTCTGGTGCGCGGACCCTGGCCGGACGATCAAATCTTGTGACCCGCTCTGTTTCCCGTTAGGTCAGACGCATGCCACGCTTCCGCATCACGATCGAATACGATGGGACCACGTTCGTCGGCTGGCAGAGGCAGGCCAATGGCCCGTCGGTGCAGGAGTCGATCGAGACCGCGCTCGCGCAATTCACACAAGAAGCACCACGCGTGCAGGGCGCCGGCCGCACCGACGCCGGCGTGCACGCGCTCGGTCAGGTCGCCCATTTCGATCTCGATCGCGCGTGGGAACCGGGCAAAATTCGTGATGCCGCAAACTACCACTTGAAACCGGCACCGATTTCCATCCTCGATTGCCAACCCGTGGCAGGCGATTTCGACGCCCGTTTCAGTGCGATCGCCCGACACTACCGCTATCGGATCCTGCAACGTCGCGCACCCCTCGCGCTCGATCGCGATCGCGTGTGGCGCGTGCCGCACGACATCGACGTGCAACGCATGGCGGATGCTGCCAAGCACCTCGTTGGCCGCTTTGATTTTTCAACATTTCGCGCCGCCGGCTGCCAGGCGAAATCACCGCTGCGCACGTTGGATCGCCTCGACGTCGACGGCGACGGCGAGCACATTGTAATCCACGCTTCAGCGCGCGCGTTTCTGCACAATCAGGTGCGCTCGATGGTGGGCTGTCTCAAAGCGGTTGGCGAAGGCAAATGGTCAATCGAGGATTTCGTGGCGGCGCGCGAAGCCTGCGATCGCACGCGATGCGCAACAGTCGCGCCGGCCGCCGGCCTTTACTTGGCTCGTGTTGACTATCCCACATGAGCGGCTTCGCTCCCGGAAACAAAAAATTGCCCGCAGCATGAAGCTACGGGCACAGTCGAAGGGAGGAATCGGGACGATGATCCCGTTTGCCGCTGCCGCATGAGACCCTCATACGGCGTCGACATCATGCAATCTAGTCCGCGTCGCACACAGCCGCTGTGATCTAGATCACAAGAATCGGAGAAAGTTGGGGCCGCCATATGCTTCAACTCACCGGCGCCCCCATAGCTGCTAGGCCGGCCCGAGCGACTTCCATATCATCGCTGTAATGGCCGCCCGAAACGCCGATGGCACCGATGACCGCCCCGTCCTCGATGATGGGATAGCCGCCGCCGAAAACCACGATTCGGGGATAGGACGGAAACCCGTACTGCAGCGGCGGATCATTCTTGATGAAATCCCACAACGCATGCGTCGCCAGATGATGGCTCGCCGACGTGTAGGCCTTGTCGCGGGCAATCTGCAATGTTGATTGCGATGCACCGTCCATGCGGTAGGCCAGCGTTTCAATGCCGGCGTCGTCGCAAACGACAAGACTCATGCGATGTCCCAGTTGTTTTGCCTTGGCAACAGCACCCTGGATGGCGACAAGCGCCGTTTCGGCCGCGATGGCGCTCTTTTGAAAGCTGGACACGTTGATCTCCCGTCGATGAGGTTTGGTGTGTTGGTTTTTCGCTCATTGTTGTGCGGCGCTGCCGATGCTGCGCGCGGCGGCATGGGCCTCGGTCAACGCATGGAAAAGGCGCCGCGGCGCGAAGGCGTCGCCGACAACATGGATGCGATGTTTCTCCATGCCGGCCCGTCTGAGGTCGGCGGCCAGGCTTCCTTTCGGCTTGGCGGCCCCAACCCAGACGACAGCGGCGACGTCTTGGACAACCGTTTCGCGCTCAGTCAGATAGTTTCGCAACAGTACATTGCCGGCTCGGATCCGCGACACATACGTATTGGCGATGGCCTTGCCATCATGCCTGTCGAGCTGTCTGAGATATTCGATGCGCGATACCATCGGCACTTCGCGACAGACTTCGAAAACGCGTGACACCACGATTGGCCGAGCGCCCGCCGCAATGACGCTCTCCGTAACAGCCGCCGTCCAATAATAGCCGTCGTCATCCATAACCACGACCGTTCGGCCCGATAGGTCTGCAAATGGCAGGTGATCGTCGGTCGTGACGACTGGAACCGTACCATCTCCTGGAATATCGGGTGCATAGGGTGTTGCGCCCACCGCAATGACGACGTCGTCGGGATTAGCCGCAAGGACCGTCGCGACCGTTGCCCGCTCTCCATAGCGGATGGCAGCGCCGCTCGCCTGCGTCTGCGGAATAAGATAATCCAGGACGTTGCCGACCTCTTCGAAGTGTGGAACCTCGTGAATGCGTTTGAGGCGCCCTCCGAGCCGATCGGATCGTTCCCAGAGCTGCACGTCATGGCCGCGTGCCGCCGCGACTCGCGCGGCTTCCAGCCCTGCCGGGCCTCCACCAACGACAACGATCGAATGCGCAAGTGCTGCCCTGTCCGTCTCCAACCGGCGCCAGCGGTGCTCACGACCGGTCACCGGATTGGTTGCGCAGGCAATCGGTTCGCCGTTGCCGATCCACGCCCAGCACTGATTGCAGGCCATGCAGCGGCGAATGCTGTCCGCTTGACCGCGCTGCGCCTTCTTGGGCCAGTCCGGATCCGCCAACAGTGCCCGGCACAACCCGATCATGTCGACCTCGCCGTCCGCAACAAGCTGTGAGACCTGGTCCGGATGCTGAATGCGGGTCGACGCAACAACAGGGACGCCATGGGCGATGGCCTTGAAGCGGCGATGCAGAGATCGGTAAACCAGAATCGGAGAGTGCCGATCAGGCAGGTGAGTCTCGATGGAATTGAAATTTCCCTGGGCGAGTGACAGATAATCGACGAGGCCGTCAGCGCTGAGTGTCTCCGCGACGCGCAGCGTATCGTCAATGGTCAGGCCACCGACCGTAAACTCCTCGACACCCATGCGGTAACCGACAACGGCCCGCGTACCGACCCTTTGCCGGACGCGCGTCAATATCTCTCGGGCGAAGCGCATGCGTTTGTCAAAACTGCCGCCCCAGTCATCCGTGCGGCGGTTGGAAAAGGGAGACAAAAACTGTTGGATGAGATGGCCCTGCGCACCGTGGATCTCGACTCCGTCCATGCCCGCCTCGATGCAGTGCACCGCGCATGTGACGAATGTTTCGATCGTATCTTCGATCTCCAGATCGGAGAGTTCATGCGGGACGCCGCCGCTGCGCGGACAGGCAATCGCAGACGGTGCAATCGAAAATGGTATGACCCGCGATGCGAGGTGCTGGCGACCGCCCATATTGAGCTGGCCGATCAGGAGTGCGCCTTCTGCGTGGCAGACATCAGCCAGGGCGCGCAGGCTGTCGAGTGCGGTCCGATCGAATATCACCAAGGCACCGGGGCCGAAGGGATCGTCCGGCTGCGTGCGCAGGGCTTCGGTCACCATCGTGCCGACACCGCCCCGCGCCAACATTTGGTAAAAGGCGAGAACCCGCGGTCCGGCGCGATTGTTGTCGGCCAGATTGGCTGTCGTCGCGACCCGCATGATTCTGTTTTTGGCGGTCCGCGGTCCCAGTCGAATGGCATCGAACAGCCCAGCCTTGTCCGACATCCTGCGCCATACCTCTCTCCCGCTTGTCAACGGATCGTGCGGTGAGTTCGCCTGTGGTTCAAGCCTGCCCGTTGACATTGGTTGGTTCATCCTGATCCTGATACTCTCAACTTTCGAACCTGCCCACCGATCCGGAGGATCCACTATGGCCGATGAGAATCCATTTGCTGCCGGAATCGCTTTTTGCGACGGCCGTTTCGTCGCCATCGAAGATGCAAAGATTCCGATGCTGGATTGGGGCTTTTTGCGATCGGACGCAGTGCAGGACACGGTTTCGGTTTTCCATGGCCGCTTCTTTCGATTGGAGGACCACCTCGATCGGTTCGAGCGCAACTGGGGGCGGCTGCGGATGCGGAACCCTTACAGCCGTGACGAGGTTCGCGCCGTTCTGATGGAGGCCGTGCGCAGGACCGGCCTGCGCGAGGCATATGTGCAGATGCTGATGACGCGGGGGCGCGCGCCCATCGGCAGCCGTGACGTCCGGCTCGCAGAGAACAAATTCTGGATGTTCTGCATTCCGTTTGTCTGGATCGCCCGACCAGAACAGAAGGAGACTGGGCTGTCGATGCACGTATCGGCGATCCAGCGCGTCCCAAGGGAATCGGTTGATCCAACCATCAAGCACTACCATTGGCTCGACTTCCAGATGGCGCTGATGGAAGGATATGACCAAGGAGCTGACACCTGCGCCGTCGTCGACAAGAACGGCAACATCTCGGAAGGCCCGGGCTTCAACATATTTGCCGTCCGCGATGGACAGATCGTGACGCCGCCTGAAGACGTCTGTCTCGACGGCATGACCCGTGACACCGTTTTCAAGCTCGCTGCCGAAACCAATCTCAAGATCACCGCACGCGATCTGCCGCCTGACGAAATGCGCGAGGCCGACGAAGTGTTCATATCGACGACGGGCGGTGGTGTGATCGCGATCACCAAGATTGACGACCAGATGATCGGCGCCGGTAGCGCCGGTCCTGTTACGCGGCGTCTTGACGAACTTTACTGGTCAAAACGCGATCGCGGGTGGCTCGCGACACCGGTCGACTACGACGCGCCGAACAGATTTGACACGGCTTGAGTCAACTCGAGTAAAGTCGACGTGCTTCAGTGTATCGGTTTGTTCACAGGGATCGTGACGCGCGGCGCCCGCCGGATGATGCGAGTGTCGACGCGAACGTTGTTGTTGATCGCTGGACTTGATCTCTCGGCGTTGACAAATTTCAGATTGACCGGTGTTTTCTGGCCCGGATCAATGATGATCGTCTTGTGCGGCGGCAACGGGCGGAACACGCGTACACCTTCTTCAACACTGACGATTGCGCCGTAGAACGGCCTTGGCTCGATACGTGTAACCCGGCCGTCCTGCGCCGCCACGGCCGTCGCGCCGAGGGCGACGGCACAGAGCGCAATAAGTGACCTGCGGACCATGATTCTCTCCCGAATTGATCGTGCCGCGCACGTTTCCGGCACCATAGCGCAGCGCTGCATGCCCGGTTAACGTTTTGCAAAGAATGCTTAATAGTTGCGCCGCTGCCCGGCTTAAGAATTTGCGCGCGCGCCGACAGGAATGGCGAAACCGCGCAACAACTCACTCGCTGACATGGGTCTTTTTCCAGCCCGCTGCACCTCGACGAGCCGAATACGGCCCGCGCTACAGGCAATCTGCAGATCCTCTGTCAAGATCGTTCCCGGTTCGGCCGATGCCGCCGCGTCCATCACTTCCGAACGCAGAACCTTGATGCGTTCGGAACTGCCGGCGCCACTAATCTCGAACCATGCACCGGGAAACGGCGACAGTCCTCTGATGTGATTGTGTACTTCGCCAGCACTACGGGCGAAGTCGATCCGCGCCTCTGATTTCTTGATCTTCGATGCATAGGTCACGCCTTCGTCCGATTGTGCGGTCGCTTCGAGACTGCCGCGTTCAAGCGCAGCCAGAGCGCGAACGACGAGACTCGCACCGCACTGGGCAAGTACATCATGAAGTTCACCGGCCGTCGCGTTCGGGCCAATCGGCACGTTCTCACCCAGACAGACCGGTCCCGTGTCCAGCCCAGCATCCATGCGCATAACCATCGCCGCAGTCTCCGTATCGCCGGCCATGATTGCGCGCTGAATGGGGGCTGCACCACGCCAGCGCGGCAGCTTCGAGGCATGCAGGTTGAGGCAACCGTTGCGCGGAGCCTCGAGGATATCCGTCGGCAGGATCAGACCGTAGGCGACGACGACGGCGACGTCCGCTGCGTGGGCCCTGAATACATCGCGAGACTCGTCGGTCTTGAGAGTGGTTGGCGTGAAAACCTGTAACCCGGCCCCCTCTGCATACTGATGAACCGGAGATTTGGTGGCCTCCATACCGCGGCCGGCACGCCGTGGTGGCTGCGCGTAAACCGCGACAACGTCATGTCCAGCCGCCAGGATTTCGGCCAGCGTCGGCACGGCAAAGTCCGGCGTTCCCATGAATACGATCCGAAGCATGAGCGGTCTCTCCGAATGCGGCCGGATCGCCAGCGGATGGGATTCTGCCCCGCGAGACGCGTCAGGCCCGTGCCAGTTTTTTGAATTTGCGAATGACCATGTCTCGCTTGAGGCTGGACATGTAGTCTATGATCAACTTGCCGTCGAGGTGATCGATTTCGTGCTGAACGGCAGTCGCCAGCAACCCTTCAGCCGAGAGCTCCCGCTGCGTGCCATCGCGGTCGATGTAACGAACCGTGACCGACGACGGTCTTTCGATTTCGACGCGGATGTCAGGAATCGAAAGACACCCTTCCTCGTAAACGCGCTTCTCGTTTCCTTGTGCGACGATTTCGGGATTGGCCATGCATATCGGATTGCGCTCTTCGCTCTCACCATCGGTGATGTCGAGCACCAGGACGCGTTTTGGGACAGCCACCTGAACACCCGCCAAACCAATACCCGGAGCCTCGTACATCGTCTCCAGCATGTCGTCGAACAATTGTCGCAGTTCATCGTCGACACGTTCGACCGCAGCTGATTTCTGCCGCAGGCAGGGGTCCGGCAGCGTTATGATATCGAGTCTTGACATTGTGGTGACATAAGCGAGCACTCGCGCGGGGTCAATGTCGACATATAGCAGGCTGAATCATTGCCGCAGCATTCGACTAAAGACTAGCCGATAGCCGAGCGATCAGCCGGCTTAACCGGTTTCCTCCGGTCATGTCTGCGCCCGCGACGGGCGGCATGAACGGCGATGATAAGAAGGATCTTGTAGCCCGCCATGAGCGTACCCTTGACCGTGCCTGATACCTTTGATCGCCCGATGCGTCGGCGGTAGCGCGCCGGAACTTCACCGTGCACTAATGCTTTCTCAGCTGCCCTGATCTGCATTTCGACAGTCCAGCCAAAATTGCGATCCCTCATCCCAAGTTCCTGCAGTGCGGCAAAGCGGATCGCGCGAAAAGGTCCTAAATCCGTATAGTGCGCGCGCCAGATGACTTCGATCAACCGGGTCGCAAGCCAGTTTCCGAAGCGCTGCGGCAGCGTCAGTGCACCGCGTTCCACATTGCCCAGCGCCCGTGACGCGATCATCAAGTCACGGTCCCCCTGCACGATGGGATCAACCAGCGCAGCCATGTCCTCTGGATAGTCGCTGTGATCGCCGTCGACAAAGACGACGACATCGCATTCATCAAGTGCAGAGATGCCGGCAAGGCACGCCGCACCGTAGCCCGGCTCATCCTCCCGCACGACCCGTGCGCCGGCCGCTTTAGCAATATCACCTGTGCCATCTGTTGATGCGTTGTCGGCAACGACGATTTGATCAACCCAATTGGGGATCTCTCGAATGACGAGGGCTATCGCGCCCGCCTCGTTGAAGGCAGGGATCACAACTCCAATTCGCGCGTCATGGCGCATCAGACTTCCACTCGAGAGGCCGGCGCCAGATGCCAAGTGCATCACGCGCAAGCAGTAACCAAACGGGGATCCAAATTACCCACAGGAACCACGTGTTGAAGATATCGTAGCGGTGAACGGCCGCCAGATGAAATGACACATAGTAGATCGGCAGTGTGACGGTCATTGCAAGTAGGCCAGGCAGCGGCACGAACGGAAGGAGACAGATGACCCAGGTCCCGTACCACGGGAATTGCGCCGGACTGAGCAGGAACAACGCGCCAACAACCAACGCTGCTCTTTGCACGAACGCCAAGGGACTAACGGTGTGCTCCAACGCGACGAGCAAGCCGACGAGGCCCGCGATCGCTGCAAGCAATCCACGCAGCAGCAGACCGGATGTCTCCGGAGTCAACGCAATCATGTGACCGATGCTGGCGACGAGCGGATTGAGGCTCTGAAATAAAGCACTGTTGGTCTGCCAGCGCTTGGCGAAGGCCACGAACCCCGACGTATCATCAAGGCCACTCAAGACAATCGGGATGGCCCAGCACGCACAGACGAGAGCGAAGATGATGACAGCTGCAGTAATCCTCGCCGGCTGCCTGGATAGGGGGCGTAGCAGCAGTGGTAACAGGAGCACAGGCCAGACCTTCGTTCCAACCGCGACGGCAAGGGCGAGCACACTCGCGATGTGACGGCCCCGGATCGCCAGCAGCAACGCCGCCAGCACGATCGGCAGCAGCATGAATTCCATGTGCAGCGAATTGGAGAGTTCTTTGATGACGATCGGGTTCCACCAGTAAAGCGCCACCCAAAGGAGAGAACGTCCACACGCAGCGAGCATCCGCAAAAGCAACGCTAGCGCTGTCGCCTCAAATGCCAAACTCAACAACCGCAGGCTATTCAGGCTCCATGGCTCCAACCAATGCGCAACGGCAAACCAGAGTTGGGCGACCGGCGGATAGATGGTCTTGAGTTCGGCATGGTTGATGCGGTCGACAATGGCACCTGCCTCGAAAGCAAGTTGCTGCATGGCCTGTCCCGCCATGCCGGCGTGCGCGTCCTGAGGTGCGAAAGCAAACGGATTGAAGCCCGCCGCGACGACACCTCCGTCCCACAGATAGCGATAGAAATCGTTCTCCAACGCCGGTGTGGTCATCAACATGATGAGTCGCAGAGCAAGGCCGACTAGGATGATCAATCCCAGCAGCTGGAGCTGTGTCGACGTCGCAAGCCTCTCGCTCAGTGGAATCAACCAAGCCAGATTGACATAGACCACACCAGCAAATATGCCGCCGATGGCAAGCGGAACAGAGGGAATATCTATCAGCGCCAACGACCACGCAAACAGATCGGAATATATGAACAACGTCACTGCTGCCGCAAGAAGACCGAGTGCGATCAGCAGCCACACGGACCACAGCATTCGCACGTCGCGGAGACTAAACATCCCGACCGCGTTCGAAATGACGGAGCAGCGCGGCCGTCAGAATCGCACCGGCACACAGCACCGCAATGTCCACGACGGGACTGCGCAATTCCACGCTGAGAATTGCGAACAGGATCAACGCCACATTCAGCACGAAGATACGATTGGTTACCTCCGGTACGCGGAAGCCATGCTGAACGGCCAGTTGATAGAAGTGTGAGCGATGCGCTTGATGCAGCCGCTCTCCGCGATGCCAGCGTCGATATAGTGTGGTGGTCGAATCCGCCAGATAATACATTGGCAAAAGAAGCGCCGCCGCGACGTAACCTTCCCGTGCAAGCAGTATCAGCATCCAACCGACAAGCGCTCCAATCGGCAAGCTTCCGACGTCGCCCATGAAGACCGATGCGACATGGCGATTGTACGGCGCAAATCCGATCAGGCCACCTGCAAGAGCCAGTGCAACGGGCACCGCGGCATTAATTGCTGGAGTGCCAACAACCGAGGCGATGAGCACGATCCCCGTCGCAACACACAGCATCTGGACCACTGTGATACCGTCGATGCCATCCATGAAGTTGGTGAGATTGACAAACCAGACAAGTCCGAGGATGAGTCCGACGGCCTCTAGCCACGCGGGCAGAAGCGGGAGGATTTGAGCATCCCCTGGCAGAGACAGGACAATGATCGCCGCCGCAAGGAATTGAACGAGAAGGCGAACTGCGACCGGCAGCGAATAGATGTCGTCGAAGACACCGGTGCCAGCCAATAACGTCAGGCCGCAGGCCAATGCTATCGGCCAGGACGCATCACTGGTCAAACCAAGCACCCAAATCGAGACAAGCAATAGGACCGGTATGGAGATGATCGCTATTCCGGCGCCCTGAGGTGTCGGAGTACTGTGGCTGGAGCGCGCGTTGGGACGGGCCAGGGCATAGCGGCGCAGGACCGGTTTGAGTGCCGCAATCAAAGTCGCCGTCAAGGCCGCTGAGCCGGCGACAAGGACAAGACTACCCACCATGCTCAAACTGGCCGACATTGCCGTATTCAATCCACGATCGCTGATTGCCTCTTCAGTGGATCAATCTTGAAGCCGCCGGCCACTCTTGCGCAATCGAAAATTCGGGGAATGTTTCATCGCGGGGTTGGTAACCCTCGACAAGATCACAAAGTATTTCCCGTATCGTGGCACCGTCGTCCGTTTCAGTCGCCTCCTGCAGGGCTGCCAGCGGTTCGCGCAGCCGCGTTGGCGATAAGAATGGCTCGTTGTTGCGCATGATCCGCTGGTGCTGTGTCTTGGTGGTTTGTTCGCCGAGCAACAATTCCTCGTATAGTTTCTCGCCAGGTCTCAGGCCGACATACTGAATTTCTATTTCGCCATCAGGATTGGCTTCGTCCTTGAGTTCCCGCCCCATGAGACGGACCATTGAGCGCGCCAGATCGGCAATCCGCACCGGCTCTCCCATTTCAAGAACGAAGACTTCGCCGCCATTCCCCATCGCTCCCGCCTGGATAACCAGCTCAGCCGCTTCCGGAATCGACATGAAGTAACGAATGATGTTGGGGTCGGTAACGGTGACGGGACCGCCGGCTTCGATCTGGCGGCGAAACTTTCGAACAACCGAGCCGGAACTGTCTAGCACGTTGCCAAATCGGACCATTGTAAACACCGTTCCGCAGTCCGGATCCGATGCCTCCGCTTGGAGAATGAGTTCGGCCAGCCGCTTCGATGCTCCCATGATATTGGTCGGGCGAACGGCCTTGTCGGTGGATATCAGAACCATGCGCTCGACCCCCGCTTTGCGGGCCATCGTGGCTAGCACCTGGGTTCCGAACGTATTGTTGCGCAATCCGATCGTCGGATTGGCCTCGACGATCGGGACGTGCTTGTAGGCCGCCGCATGGTAGATTGTCGCGACGTTGAACTGCGTCAATGCTGCGAGGACTTGGCGCTCGTCAAGAATCGAGCCCAGGATGGCGACCACCTTGGGTCGGTCCTTGCGCGGCACCGACGACATTTTCTCTGACAATTCGCTTTCGATCTCGTAGAGCGCGACTTCCGATTGCTCGAACAAGATAAGGTGTGATGGTTTCTGGCGCACGATCTGGCGAGACAGTTCCGACCCGATGGAGCCTCCAGCGCCGGTGACCATGACGGATTTGCCGGTGATGTTCATTTCAAGAAGACTGGCGTCCGGAGGGACCGGATCCCGTCCCAGCAAGTCGTCGACATCGACTTCGCGAAGATCGTTGGCCGTCACGCGTCCGGCGGCAAAGTCCTCAATCGCCGGCATCAGCTTCACGCGAATGGGAAACGTTTGCAGCCACGTCAATATGGTGCGACGTCGACGGCGCTGGGCTTCAGGCATTGCCAGGATGATTTCTTTGACATTCTCGCGCTCGATCAATCGAGCCAGTTTTTCAGGTCGATAAATCTTCAAACCGCTGACGTACTGGCCCCAGAGTGAGGTCGCGTCATCGAGAAACCCGACCGGTCGCGCATCACCGGTCTGCTTCAGTGCCTCGAGCAGTTGCACACCGGTACGTCCCGCTCCATAGATTATAACTGCGGGTCGCTCACGTAGCGGGACTGGAATGGCGATACCGGCGCCGCGCAGAATCAGAGCTGCGATCTGTCGCGTGGTGTAGATCAAGCCCGCACCAATCATGGCGTAGAGCAAGATGACCGAGCGTGGGATTCCAACCACGCCCGACATCACGATCACCAGCGACCAGAGAAGAACCGACAGGCCGACGCACGCGGCGATTGCCGTTGTTCCCTTGTGGCCGATGTAGCGGGTCACCAAACGATAGAGCCCGAACCAGGCGAACGTGGCAATTCCAATGACGGGGGCCGCCGCCAGCAGCAATACAATTGAGACTTGGTCGGGCACGTAGGGTTGGGCCAGGCGGAACGACATCGCCAGCCACATCGCAAGTGATAGGCAGAAGAAATCAATCGAGACAAGCACGACGCGCTTGTGAAACCGTGGCAGTCCAACCAGCCACGTTCCTGCACCGGCAACCAGCGACGCAAGCTGATTGCTTAGGCCATATCCGCCACTTTCACCCAAGTCTGTCCCCGCACTACGCATAAGCCTTCAAGTCGATCGGCCGCTTGAACAGCTTAACACGTTTGCTGTCTTATAGCTGGATTATCGAGTGCGCACGGTCATTCTTACAACTTAGGCAATAAGGATGTGGAAATCTCCAATTGTGTGGGTGCAGCCAGCGGGTCCAGATGCTGTGGACGCGAGTCGCAATTTGCTCAATCGGATGCTGACAATGACAAACGCGAACGCGTGATTCGTTGGCGGTCAGCGCGGATCTGTCGTCAATATCCTGACGGCAAAGGCGCAGAACACGCTTGCAAAGATCCAATCCATTGCCCGCAAGACATAGCTTCGAGTCCGCAAGAAACTGATCATGTGATCCGCGCATAGAACCATAAGCACGCCGAAAGGAAGCGCGAAGATCACGTAGTAGAGACCCAGAAATAGAAGTTTGCCGAATGCATTGGGGTCGTCAGCCGCAACAAATTGAGGAAGGAACGTTACGAAAAAGAGAATGATCTTGGGGTTGGTCAGATTTATTCCAACACCCATTGCGAAGGTCCGCCAAATCGGCTGTTGCCGCCGGGTCCCGGTGTCACCCACATCTAGGACGCTGCCGGATCTCAGCGCGTCGACGGCCAGCCACAACAGATAGAGAGCACCAATGACCTTCATGACCAGGAAGGCCGTCGCCGATGCAGCGAGAAGCGCCGAGATCCCAAGGGCCGCCAGACTCGTGTGGACGAGCGTTCCCGTGCTGGCCCCGACAAACGCGGCAAAACCGGCGCGCTTCCCGCCTGCCATGGTTTTGGCGATGAACAGGCTCATGTCAGGTCCCGGCGTGAAGAACAATACGGCACAGGCAAGCGTATAGGTCGCCAAGATTGCCGGTTCCGGTATGAAGTCCATCGCGCCTGCCACCCAATCTGAACAAAAACTTAAGAATACTTAAGATCGGATTAAAAACTGGTCTTGCGTTTATACTAACTTCTTTCATTAACGGCGAGTTATCATATTGCTCTTACTATCCATATCAAATCGGGCAACCAGAACAAAACCAGACGATGTTGAATGGGTCATTTGGCGCTGGGCGCGCCAATACATTGCTGAGCGAATACTCCTCGCTTCTGGGCGATGCCGTACTCCGTCAACGGGCGCGCACGGCAGAGCAGACTGCGCGCATTGAAGCCGACTTGGCGAGCCGTGTTAAGTCCGAATTCATCGCCAACATGAGCCACGAGTTGCGTACACCATTAAATACGGTGATTGGCTTCTCCAAGCTCTTGAGCGAACATGACCGCCGCCGGCTTGCGGACGACGATATCGTACAGTACGCCAATCTAATTCATGACTCCGCAGGACAGTTGCTGGCCGTCATCAACGACATTCTTGACATGTCGAAAATGCAAAGTGGTCGATACACGCTCGACGACAGCGAAGTGTCCGTCAACGAACTCGTCATTGCTGCCACTGCGGCACTCAGGCCGGCCAGTAGCGAAGCGGGTGTCGAGCTTGTTGTAGCAGCCAACTCGCCGCTCCCCCCCATTCGCGGTGACTCGGCAAAACTACAGCAAGTCATTTCGAATATCGTCTCCAATGCCATTCGCTTTACACCGGCCGGCGGCCGGGTTGAGATCTATACAGATCGCCTGGCGCATGGAGGTGTCTGCCTGCACGTCAAGGATACCGGCGTCGGCATGACGGATAACGAAATCGACGTCGCACTCAAGCCATTTGGCCAAGTTGACGGATCGCATAACCGCTGGCGCGAGGGCGCGGGACTGGGCCTTCCGATTGCGCGTGCGCTGATCGAGCTGCACGGCGGCGAAATCCTGATCAATAGCGGAAAATCGACCGGAACAGAGGTCATCATCCAATTGCCCTCGCGCAATTTGGTGTCGGCGGTCGACCCGGAAATCGCCTCGGAACTGTCAAGCAACAAGATTGAACAAGAACTCCAGTACTTGGAAGGTAACGATGACTGAGCTCGCGGCAGCACCACAATTGGCGCCCAATGCCACCCCCGATGGCTCGATCGGACGCATCGTCTCGGTGACAGGCTCGAAAGCCATTGTGCTTCTCGACAGTCATCAGAACGGGCAGATGCTCAAGCTCTCTGAGCGGCCGGAGATGGGGACATTGATGGCCATTCCGCAAAGCGAAACCACCGTCTTGGCGATTGTTTCGGCCCTGAGCGTGCCGGTGCCGGCGCAAGGCGACAACGATGTCGAAATCTGGATTGCGGAACTCGGCCTGGTTGGAGAATTGCGCTCCAGCGAAGATGGCCTCAGCGCGGCCTTCAATCGCGGCGTCACCGTTTATCCCTCGCTGGGTGACCGCGTCCGCGTCGCTTCGACGAAAGAATTGGAGTTCGCTTTCTGCGGCGACATGCAGGGCTCGGTTCGGGTCGGCGGCATCCGCCAGGATGCCAACATTCCTGCGATGGTTCGCGTTGACGACCTCCTGGGCAAGCATTTCGCGATTCTGGGAACCACCGGCACCGGCAAATCCTGCACGACCGCACTAATTCTGCGCTCGATCCTCGAAAAGAATCCGAATGCGCATATCGTTTTGCTGGACCCGCATAACGAGTACGCCACGGCGTTCAAAGAGTGGGGCGAGGTCATTTCTCCCCGCAACATGCAGCTGCCTTATTGGTTGCTGAATTTCGAGGAGCTGACAGAGGTTCTTCTGGGCAATTCCGACGGCAAAAAGACCGAAACGGAAATCCTGCAGGAGCTGATCCCACTTGCAAAAATGAACTACGGCTCCGGCCGCAACGCAAAAGACGGCCCAAACCAGTTGCGCCGATCCGCCGATCAGGGCCGCTACACGGTTGACACGCCCGTGCCCTACCGCATGTCCGACGTCCTGGCGATGATCGACGAGCGCATGGGGCGCCTGGAAAATAAAAAGGATCTTCATCCTTATCGTCAGTTGAAGCAGCGGATCGAAATGATCAGCCAGGACGGCCGCTATGCGTTCATGTTTGGCCAACTGACAGTCTATGACGGCATGGCCCAGATCCTCGGACGGATCTTCCGCGTGCCTGTCAACGACAAGCCGATCACGATCCTCGAGTTGACCGGCCTGCCATCGGAAATCATCAACGTTGTCGTTTCCGTTCTGTGCCGCATGACCTTTGATTTCGCCCTGTGGGGCGAGGGTCACATTCCGGTGACGCTGGTTTGCGAAGAGGCGCACCGCTACGTTCCGGCCAATCCGGATTCGGGCTTCGAGCCCTGTCGGCGCGCAATTGCGAAAATCGCCAAGGAAGGTCGCAAATACGGCGCATCACTTTGCATCGTCACCCAGCGCCCGGCAGAAATCGATTCAACAATCCTGTCGCAGTGCAACACCGTTTTCGCCCTGCGCATGTCGAACGATCGGGACCAGCAAATCGTGCAATCCGCCGTTTCCGATACGGGCTCTGGTCTGCTTGAGTTCCTTCCGGCACTTGGCCAGCGTGAGGCTATCGCGTTCGGCGACGGTGTCACCCTGCCCGTCCGGTTACGCTTTGATATGCTGCCACCCAATGCCTTGCCGCGATCCTCGACGGCGCGCTTCAGTGAGAAGTGGCAGAGTTCTTTGGGTGACGAAGAATTTCTATCGAGCCTTGTCGAACGCTGGCGCACGTCCGGCGGTGGTGCCACCGGCGAGGGTCTGGATCAAAACGGTATGCTCGCAGACGCCATGGGGCTGCCGGCGAAAGAACCCGTCGCCGAACCGGTGCCGAACGGCGTTGCTCAGCAAATGGCCGATGCCCGGGCTCAACTGCGCCGCTCGGCCGCCCCGCCGGCGGACGTGCAGCAATCGCGGGCCGGGGCTGTGCGCCGGGAACCGCAAGCGCCCGTCGGCGGCGAAGGTGCGGCACCGCCGCAGCCTCTGCGTCGCCGCGAACCGGCAGCGGCACAGGCCACAAGGGAGTCGGCCGACGCCGGCGCCAACGATGCCATGCGCTCGATCCGCGAGCGCTTGTTGCAGCGCAAGCGGTAGTCGGCGCTGTCGTCAGATACGGCGTCGCGATTTCATGGCAGCGGCGAGCGTGCCTTCATCGAGGTAGTCAAGTTCACCACCAACCGGGACACCTTGGGCCAAGCGCGTGACCGTCACGTCGGCATCCTCCAGCGCTTCCATCAGATAGTGCGCCGTTGACTGTCCCTCCACCGTGACATTCAACGCGAGGATGATCTCCTGGACCTCATCATCCTGCGCCCTTTCGATAAGTTTTGGAATGTTGAGGTGGTCCGGGCCGATTCCATCCAACGGCGACAGATGACCACCAAGCACGTGGAACCGTCCCTTGACGACACCCGCTCGCTCGAGCGCCCAAAGGTCCGCGATTTCCTCAACCACCACGATAATCGTCGGATCGCGACGCACGTCGCTGCAGATCGTGCAGGGCTCGACCGTGTCGATGTTACCGCACCGCGCGCATTCGATCAGCTTGTCAGCTGCGACGCGCATCGCATCGGCCAACGGTATCAGCAAGTCTTCACGACGCTTCAGGAGCGCGAGCGCCGCTTT
>JBPCWB010000598.1:0-15654 GCA_051009955.1 Hyphomicrobiaceae bacterium
GGCAGAGACCGTGCGACTAATTTTCGAGAGATATCGTGAACTAAAATCGCTGCCGGCACTGCAGCGCGATCTGCGGTCTCGCGGCATTGTCAGCCGCGTTCGCCAATTGTCGAGCGGACGGCGCATCGGAGGTGTCCCGATGGCCAACGGGCCACTGATGAACATCCTGCGCAACCGTACCTACCTTGGTGAGATCAACCATCGCGGCGCGAGCTATCCAGGCGAACATGAGGCCATCGTCGACAACGATCTTTTCGACGAAGTTCAGGTCATCCTCGATACCAATCGCCGTGGGCGCAGGGAGCGTTGGCAGGCCTCGGATGCCCTGCTCCTCGGCAAACTGTTCGACGACCGAGGGAACCGCATGACCCCGAGCTACGCGATCAAGAAAGGCGTGCGCTATCGCTATTACGTCTCATCCGTCGTCGTTCAGGGCCGCAAGGACGAAGCGGGCTCGGTCGCACGGATCGCCTCGACTATAATCGAAGGCCAAGTCGAGAAGGCAATCACAGCTCGTTTTTCGGAAACCGACAACCACCTCGCAACCTATCAAAATGCGCGAAATGCGATCCGGGCAATGATTGACCGCGTTGTACTGTCCGCGACCAACATCTCCATTGAACTCAGCCAAAATGACTCGGAGGCCGATAGCGAGACAATTCGGATCCCCTGGACGCCGCCCCGCCAGACGCGCCATCGCGAAATGCCCTGCTCCGAGCACGAAAGCAGCAAGCGCTCTGAGCCAGCGCGTCGCAGCATGAAGGGCGAGATGCGGGCTCGCATCATTCTCGCCATCGCCAGGGCACGCCTCTGGCTCAATCAGCTGCTCCGAGAGGAGATCGAAGGGATAGAAGCGCTGGCTGATCGCGAGGGGCGCAGTGAGCGCTCGATTCGCATGACACTCTCGCTCGCTTTCCTGGCACCTGATATTGTAAGGGCCGCTGTCGACGGCACTCTACCACCAGCCCCAAGCCTGACCGAAATCTCAAACCCACCAATGGATTGGGCCGACCAGCGCGCCAAACTCGGCATCCAATCAACAACTTGACCGCATTCGCAAGAAATTGGACGTTCGAACCCGTCTCTCGCCGCCGAGGCGATTGATAAAGTGGAAAGAGAATTTCGACGCCAGAGACTGAGGCGAAGTTGGCCGTAGTTCGCTCCGCAGAGACCGGCAGCGCGAGTGCAAAGACGAGTCCGAAGTCGTGCTAAGTCGCGGAAACTTCGTCGACTTTTGCGATCTCAAATTATCTATTGAAAACAACAGGTTATCGCTGGTGGAGCCGAGGGGAATCGAACCCCTGACCTCTACAATGCCATTGTAGCGCTCTCCCAACTGAGCTACGGCCCCGGTCAAATGTGGTCTCGGGGCGTGGTCGTCGCCCCGGGGCACCCTGATTAGGATGCCCGTGATGAAATTGCAAGCCCAAGTGCCAGGCGGCATTCCGCCGCGCCGGGCGGAACCTGACGGTGCGCCAGCGGCAGCCGGTCGACCCGCACCGAACCCTTTGGTAGTCTGCTGAACTCAGTCCAGTGCGACGACAGGCTGGCAGTTTCCTGGTGTCAGTCGAACCATGCAAGCGCCCGCCCGCCCGAACTGGCCAGAAATTACTGCCGTTGGGCAGCCGCGAGGCGTTGTCGACAGACCATGCGATTGGGCTTGCCGGACCGCACCCTAAGTTTCTTCGTCGCCGCCGACGACGGGGCCGATGATGTCCGAGACATCGCCGCCGCCTTCATCATCATCTGCTTCGAGGAACGTGTTGTCGTCTTCATCGTCGGTGGTATCACCTTCGATTTCGGCGTCAGCGTCCTCCAGGCTGACCAGAGCGTCGTCATCGGTCACTTCGTCACCGTCTCCGGCGTCCAGTCCGTTGGCAGCCACAGCAACAGCCACGGCCGCAGCGGCCGGCTGGGCGGCGGCGACAGGCTCCGGCGTTTCAACCGGGGCCTCGACCTCCACTTCAACGACGGCGGGGGCCAGTTTGAACTCGGCGTCGCAGTAGGGGCAGATAATCGGATCCCGCTCGAGATCGTAAAATCGTGACTCGCATTCGGCATTCTGGCAGGTGCGCTTGGTACCGCGCGCTTGTTTGGTCGCCATGGCGATCCTCTTGAATTTCTGGGATGCAGCACGCGTCTGCCATGGAGTGGAGCGCCTGTCAAAACCAAAACGCCATCCTGCGACCGTTGACAGCCCGAATTTGTCACGGCTCTATGCCGCAATCAACGCCATTGGTCCGCCTGCTCAGCGTCTGCGGGCCCGACGTCCGCAGGCTGCAGGAAGCTGGATAGCGATATGCTGAAACCCTTGACTGCCCATCGATCGCGCGGCCTGCGCGGGCGTGTTCGCGTGCCCGGAGACAAGTCAATCTCGCATCGTGCGCTCATGTTCGGTGGCCTGGCCACGGGGACCACGCGTGTCTCGGGCCTGCTCGAGGGTGAGGATGTTATCAACACCGCCCGGGCGATGACGGCTCTCGGGGCCGAGACGCGGAAAATCGGTGACGTCTGGGAAATCAAGGGCAGGGGCGTCGGTGGCCTGCGCCAGACTGACGGCCGGTTGGATTTCGGTAATTCCGGTACCGGTGTCCGGTTGATGCTAGGCGTTCTTGCCGGTCACGCTGTGACGGTGGAGTTGATTGGTGACGCATCCCTCAGCCGCCGGCCGATGGGACGTGTGCTGAAGCCGCTGCTGCAAATGGGGCTGGTGATTGCCGACGGCAAAGACACGCTGCCGCTCACTGTCACCGGCAGCGAGGACCTCATTCCGATCGAATACGTGCTGCCGGTGCCATCAGCACAGGTAAAGTCCGCCGTCCTGATTGCCGGGTTGCATGCTCCGGGGCGGACGAGCGTGATCGAGGCCGAGCCGACGCGCGATCATACCGAACGCATGCTTCGCTATTTCGGCGCCGACGTGCAGTGTGAGCAAGACGGCAGCAGCACTTGCATCTCGGTTGCCGGCCATGCCGAACTGGTTGGTCGCGACATCCAGGTCCCGGGCGATCCCAGCTCCGCCGCATTTCTGGCGGCCGCAGCGGCCGTAGCACCGGAGTCGGATGTCACGATCGAAGGCGTCCTGATCAATCCGACTCGAACGGGCCTTTACGTCACACTGCGCGAGATGGGCGCTGACATTACGTTTTCCAATGAGCGCGAAAACGGTGGAGAACCGGTAGCTGATGTGCGCGTGCGCTCCGCGCCGCTGCGCGGCGTCACCGTGCCGCCGGAGCGGGCCCCAACGATGATTGACGAATACCCCGTGCTTTCGGTGTTGGCGGCATTCGCCCAGGGCGTCACCAAAATGGATGGTCTGGCAGAGCTCAAAGTCAAGGAGTCCGACCGATTGTCGGCGACGGCCGCCGGTCTGGAAGCGAACGGCGTGTCGGCTGTCGTAACCGGAGATTCATTGACGGTACAGGGGATGGGCATGCCACCCGGCGGCGGCGAGGTGGAAACCCACCTGGATCACCGCATCGCCATGGCGTTTCTCGTGCTGGGGTTGGCAAGCGAGCGACCAGTGACTGTCGACGACGGCGCGATCATTGCCACCAGTTTCCCTGAGTTTCAGGATCTGATGGCCAGTATTGGAGCGCAGATTGGGCCTGGCGGAGACGGGGCATGATCATTGCCGTGGACGGTCCTGCAGCATCGGGCAAAGGCACGATTTCGCGCAAGATCGCTAACCTCTACGGACTGCATTATCTCGATACCGGATTGATTTACCGGGCGACGGCCCGCGACATTGCGCGTGCGGGCGGATCCTTGGAGAGCGAAAGCGACGCTGTTGCCGCCGCCCGCCGGCTCGACCCGTCAACGTTGAACGATGACGGCCTTCGCCAAACGGGCGTTGGAGAGGCAGCATCGATTGTTGCGCGACACCAGGCCCTTCGCACCATGTTGCTGGGCTTTCAGCGTGACTTTGCCCGGCGCTCGCCCGGTGCCGTGTTGGATGGCCGCGACATCGGCACCGTTGTCTGTCTCGATGCCGACGCGAAACTCTTTGTGACCGCTGAGGCCGAGGTGCGGGCCAGGCGTCGCTTCCTTGAGCTCAGCGGCAGGGGTGAGCAGGTGACGTACGATCATATACTCCATATGATTAAAACCCGGGACGCCCGGGACAGCGGGCGCCCGGATTCGCCGATGCGTCCGGCCGCCGATGCCCTGTTGCTCGACACGACCAACTTAGATATAACGCAGGCATTCGACGCCGCTGTCGAACTGATCAAGAGGAAGATCGGTCAGCCAGGTGCCCCAAATCAGGCATCCTAACTCGGGCTGGTGGGCGCTCCCCTTCGCTCGCGGCGATTCGCAATCGACAATTCGGTGACGTCCGATTGATGCCACGACCTGCCCATTTCGATGGACAGGGCCGCGCGTCCGCCGTTGCCACACCAGAACAAAATCCACGCCAGGCCTGCCGTGCGCGGGTCGCCAATCCATTGGGCCCTTGCCAATTCATTGTGAGGATCCGCCCGACGACCAGAGGACATTGAATGAGTACGCCTGAAATCTCCAACGAAATGACACCCAGCATCGAAGACTTCACGGCCATGCTTGACGAGACCCTGTCAGCAGACGTCGCCTACGAGGGCAACGTCGTGCAGGGTCGAATCGTCGGTATTGAGAAAGATCTCGCCGTGATCGACGTCGGCCTGAAAATGGAGGGCCGCGTTCCGATCAAGGAGTTCGCGGTCGCCGGCAAAGATCCAGACCTCAGCGTTGGCGATATCGTAGAGGTTTATCTCGAGCGCATCGAGAATGCCGCAGGCGAAGCCGTATTGAGCCGCGACAAAGCGCGCCGCGAGGAGAGCTGGGTGCGGCTTGAGAAGCAGTTCGAGAAGGGTGAAAAAGTCACAGGAGTGATTTTCTCGAAAGTCAAAGGCGGCTTCACCGTTGATCTCGACGGCGCTGTGGCCTTTTTGCCCGGCAGCCAGGTGGATATCCGCCCGGTCCGCGACATCGGTCCTTTGATGCACCAGGACCAACCGTTCCAGATCCTCAAGATGGACCGCAGACGTGGCAACATCGTTGTCTCACGGCGCTCGGTGCTTGAAGAAACGCGGGCCGAGCAACGTGCGGATATCGTCGCGCGGCTGGCCGAAGGTCAGGTTATCGACGGCGTCGTCAAGAACATCACGGATTACGGTGCCTTCATCGATCTCGGTGGGATCGATGGTTTGCTGCACGTCACAGACATGGCTTGGCGCCGGGTCAACCATCCCTCGGAAATCGTCAACGTCGGCGACAACGTCAAAGTCCAAATCGTCCGCATCAATCCGGAAACCCAGCGTATCAGCCTCGGCATGAAACAGCTGCAGGACGATCCGTGGCAGAGCATCGACACCAAATATCCGTTGGGAGCCCGCTTCCAGGGAACCGTGACGAACATCGCCGACTACGGCGCATTCGTCGAATTGGAGCCCGGTGTGGAGGGCCTGATCCACGTCTCGGAAATGAGCTGGACCAAGAAAAACGTGCATCCCGGCAAGATTGTCTCGACCAGCCAGCAAGTGGAAGTGCAGGTGCTGGAGGTTGACCCGCAGAAGCGCCGAATTTCGCTGGGTCTGAAACAGACCCAGGACAACCCCTGGGAGGCCTTCCTTTCTATCCATCCGAAAGGTTCGGAGGTCGAAGGGCCGATCCGCAATATCACGGAATTCGGATTGTTCATTGGGCTCGACAACGGTGTCGACGGGATGGTCCACTTGTCGGATCTCGACTGGAACCGCACCGGCGACGAAGCCATCAAGGACTACAACAAGGGCGAGTCGGTTCGTGCCGTGGTGCTCGATGTCGACCCGTCGAAGGAGCGCATCTCGCTTGGCATCAAGCAGATTGGCGGCGACCCGATTGAGGCCATTGGCGGCTTCAAGCGCGGCGATCCGGTGACCTGCGAAGTCGTGACGGTGCAGGACAACGGCATCGAAGTGAAAATCGCCGACAGCGAGTTCACGACGTTCATCAAGCGCTCGGATCTGTCCCGGGATCGCTCAGAGCAGCGCCCGGAAAGGTTCAATGTTGGCGACAAGGTTGATGCCGCCATTACCTCGCTCGACAAGGCCGCGAGACGCGTCAGCGTTTCAATCAAGTCGCTGGAAATTGCCGAAGAGAAACAGGCCGTCCAGCAGTACGGATCGTCCGACTCTGGCGCTTCGCTTGGCGATATCCTGGGTGCTGCGATGAAAAGGCGGGAAGACGATCCGGAAGAATAAGGTCGATCTGAGTGTTTGGGGCTGGCGCCACAAAAGCTGGTGGCCCAGCCCGGCACGTCGTATCATTCAACCACCGCCGGCTCGTCAAAAATCGCAACTCGTAGTTGAGTTTATGGTTGAGCTCTGAGGCGTGCAGCGCGTACTCTCAGTGCACCGTGCTTCATTGAAAGACCGCAGCTCAGACATGACATGCGACACCCACGTTATCGCTTGAATAGGTGCATTCATGAGCTTCGAAACCGAAAGTGTTCTTGATCGGCGTCGTCTGCGCCGAAAAATCGGATTTTGGCGCTCGCTCGCCATCCTCGCGATTGTCGGTGTTCTCGCCGGCACGGCTTTTGTAACCGGCGGAACGAAGCAAATCTTGGGCCGCAGCCAGATCGCGCGTGTCACGATTACGGGCCTCATTACCGAGGATCGCAAGCAGCTGAAGCTCCTGCGCAAGATTGCCAAATCGGATCACGTGAAAGGCGTTCTTCTGTTCGTCAACAGCCCCGGCGGCACAACGACCGGCGCCGAAGCATTGTTCAATGAGATTCGCGCGATTTCGGCGAAGAAGCCGGTGGTCGCACAATTCGGCACCGTTGCTGCCTCGGCCGCCTACATCGCCGGCCTGGCAACAGATCATATCGTTGCACGGGGCAACAGCATCACGGGTTCGGTCGGCGTCATAATGCAGTGGCCGGAATTTACTGAGTTGCTGGAGCGTGTCGGAATCAAGGTGAATGAAATCAAGAGTGGGTCGCTGAAGGCTGAACCATCTCCGTTCAAACCGGAATCACCGGAGGCGCGGCAGGTCTCTGAGGAAATGATCGCTGACGGGCATAAATGGTTTCTTGACCTTGTCGAAACCCGGAGACAGATCAATCCCAACACCGTTCCGGGTCTCGTGGAAGGTCGCGTCTATTCCGGTCGCTCGGCACTCCGGCATAAACTCATCGACCAGATTGGCGGCGAGAACGAGGCGATTCGCTGGATGGAAGAGAAGCGCAAAGTGGCAACTGGCCTCTCGATCGTCGATTGGAAGGTGTCGGATGAAACGCAGTGGCTTGTTGGTGGTTCACTTTCCAGCTTCATTGCCGACGTTTTCGTCCGTACGACAGCCAGGCTGGGCGAAACGGCAACAACGTCGTCACAACTCGGTCGGCTCAGCCTTGACGGTCTCGTGGCCGTTTGGCACCCTGGTAAAAACTGAAGGATAACAGTAACTTTCATCGGGATAGGTCCGTGATAAAGTCTGAACTCATACAGAAAATCGCCGCAACGAACCCGCACCTCTATCAGCGTGATGTGGAGCGCATCGTTAACGTCATTTTCGATGAAATCATTGAGGCTCTTGCACGCGGTGACCGCGTTGAGCTACGTGGTTTCGGCGCGTTCACCGTAAAGTATCGCGCACCCCGCGTCGGTCGTAATCCGCGAACCGGTGCGTCCGTTTCCGTTGATGAAAAGTTTGTGCCGTTTTTCAAGACCGGCAAGGAACTGCGCGAACGGCTCAACGGCAAGGACGACGAAGCGCCGTTGGCCTGACTTTGGCCGGGCGCACAGGTGCCAACCAATGTTGTGGGGCCCTGCTCATGATTGAACCCGAGGGAGCGACAGCGTGCTAGGACGGCTCATTGGAATGCTGGTGATGATCTGTCTTGCCGTGATTCTCGTCACGGTCGCGGTGATCAATCGCCACGAAGTACGGCTGGTGCTGGATCCATTCAATCCGCAGAGCCCGGACTTCTTTCTACCGCTGCCGCTCTACGCATTCCTGTTCGCCATGTTGATTGTCGGTGTCATGCTGGGCGGGGCCGCGAGTTGGTTCTCGCAGGGCAAGTGGCGCAAAACCGCCCGTCAGCGCACGCAGGATGCGATGCGCTGGAAGGCTGAGGCGGAACGCCTGACCCGCGAACGTGACGAACGCGTGACGAACCAAAAGCAGCTGCTCGCCAGCTAGCATCCTCTGCACCAAGGTAGGTGCGCCAGCTGGTCAGAGCGCAATTCAAGACACCGAACCATGTCAGTCGAAGTCAAAATCTGCGGTCTGTCGACCAAGACCGATATTGACGCCGCCATCGACGATGGTGGCGATTACGTTGGTTTGGTCTTCTTTGAGCCCAGTCCGCGCAATCTGGCGCTGAGCGATGCTGCGGGGCTGGCGGACCATGCGCGGGGGCGGGCCAAGATTGTCGCCCTCACCGTCGACGCTGATGATTCGTTGATCGCAGCGATCGATGCCGCAGTCACGCCGGACATCTACCAGTTGCACGGAAGCGAAACGCCCGATCGCGTTCGCCACATTGGTGAGGCCACGAAGAAAGAAACAATGAAAGTCATCAAGGTTGCAACCGCCGCAGATGCGGAGGCGGCCTTTGCCTACGGTGCGTTTTCCGACCGCATCTTGTTCGATGCCAAGGCGCCTCCAGGTTCGCTCCTTCCGGGCGGCAACGGATTGCAATTTGACTGGACCGCACTCAACTCAGTGAATGGTCGATTGGACTACATGCTCTCTGGCGGTCTGACACCGGAAACCGTTGTCGAAGCCGTTCGGCTGACCGGCGCGAAGGCCGTCGACGTTTCGTCCGGCGTCGAGTTTTCGCCGGGCAAGAAAGATCCCGCGCGCATTCGCGCCTTTCTTCGCGCCGCCAAAGGCTTATGATCAACGCGCTTTGAAACTGAGGAGTGCGGAGCACCATGGCGACCAGCGACGTAGCGGCAAATCAGGGATTGCCAAACACCTATCGCTCGGGACCAGACGAGAAAGGGTTCTTCGGCATATTTGGCGGCCGCTACGTTGCCGAGACGCTGATGCCGCTCATTCTTGATCTTGAGCAGGCTTACAACGCAGCCAAAGCCGATCCGTCATTCCAAGGTGAGCTCTCCGGGCTGCTTGAACACTACGGCGGCCGACCGTCGCCGCTTTATTTCGCTGAACGTCTGACTGAGCACCTCGGTGGCGCCAGGATCTTTTTTAAACGCGACGAACTCAATCACACCGGCAGTCACAAGATCAACAATTGCCTCGGGCAGATTCTGTTGGCCCGGCGGATGCGTAAGACCCGCATCATCGCGGAAACCGGAGCAGGCCAGCACGGCGTCGCGGTCGCAACAGTCTGCGCCAAATACGGTATGCCTTGCGAGGTCTACATGGGCGCCACGGACGTTGAGCGTCAGAGCCCGAACGTGGCGCGGATGAAACTGTTGGGCGCCAAGGTCATTCCCGTGTCATCCGGCGCCGGCACGCTCAAGGACGCCATGAACGAAGCCTTGCGTGATTGGGTCACGAATGTCCGCGACACGTACTACATCATCGGCACGGCCGCCGGCCCTCACCCCTATCCGGAAATGGTTCGAGACTTCCAGTCGATCATCGGCAACGAGGTTCGTGAACAGATGATGGCGCATGAAGGGCGGCTGCCCGACACGTTGGTCGCCTGCATCGGCGGCGGGTCCAATGCCATCGGTCTGTTCCACCCATTTCTCGATGATAAGGACGTGACGATCTATGGTGTTGAAGCTGGCGGTCATGGCCTGGATGTCGACAACGGCCATGCTGCTTCGATGAGCGGCGGCCAGCCGGGCGTCCTGCACGGCAACCGAACGTACCTGCTGCAGGACGACGAGGGCCAGATTCTTGAGGGTCATTCGATTTCCGCCGGGCTCGACTACCCCGGCGTCGGACCGGAGCATTCGTGGCTCAGGGATACCGGCCGCGTGAACTATGTTCCAGCCACCGACAAAGAGGCACTCGACGCCTTGCAGCTTTGCACACGGCTGGAGGGAATCATTCCCGCGCTTGAGCCGGCACACGCCCTGGCCCACGTGACAAAACTGGCGCCGACGCTCCCCACCGACAATCTGCTGGTGATGAATCTGTGCGGGCGCGGCGACAAGGACCTGCTCACGGTGGCTAAAGCGATCGGATTGGACTTCTGAGCCCGGCTTCGACTTATGGCCGACCCACGACTGACAGTTGAGGATGAACACGAGAATGGCTGTTAGCCGCATCGATAGGCGCTTTGCTGCCCTCAAGGCTGAGGGTCGCGCGGCCTTTGTCACATTCATCACCGCGGGTGATCCCGATCTGGAGACGTGCCGGCAGATCTTGCACGGGCTGCCGGACGCCGGCGCTGACATCATCGAAATCGGGATGCCATTCTCCGATCCGATGGCGGACGGACCGGCCATCCAAGCCTCGTCCGTACGGGCCCTCAAGGCCGACCACACGATGGCAAAAACCCTGGATCTCGTGGCCAGTTTCCGGAAGTCCGACCCCGACACACCGATCGTCCTGATGGGCTACTACAACCCAATTTACATTTACGGTGTGGATACTTTCGTCCGCGACGCACGGAGCGCCGGTGTTGACGGTCTGATCGTCGTCGATGTGCCACCGGAAGCCGACGACGAATTGTGCTTGCCTGCCGTGGAGCAGGGCCTGAACTTCATTCGTCTGGCGACGCCGACGACCGATGATCGGCGCCTGCCCCAGGTCCTGACCAACACCAGCGGCTTTGTCTACTATGTTTCAATTACGGGGATTACGGGCAGTGCGGCGCCGGATGTAGCTGAGGTTCACGCCCAGGTCGAACGCATCAAGAAAGCCAGCGAACTCCCGGTGGTCGTCGGATTTGGCGTCCGTACACCGGACCAGGTGACTGCGATCGCTGCTGGTGCCGATGGCGTTGTGGTTGGCTCGGCATTGGTATCGGAAATCGCCCAAAGCCTTGATTCACAAGGCCATGCGACTGGCAAAACAGCGCCCGGCGTCCTAAATCTGGTAAAGAGATTGTCGGCGCCCCTGAAAACGGGGTAAGTCAACGGCCAATTGCTCGCCGAGTGCGCCAGCAATGCGCTGCACCGCCGTTGGCCTGACTTAGAGACAAGCGGCCCCGAAGGAGCCTCGTGAGTGTGAACTGGATAAGCAACGTTGTTCGCCCGCGCATCCGCAGTTTCCTGACGACGAAGCGCGAAGTGCCCGACAACATGTGGGTCAAATGTCCGGAGTCCGGGCAGATGGTCTTCTACAAAGATCTGGAGGCCAACCAGTTCGTCGTACCGGGCTCCAATTATCACATGCGGATGGCGGCTGATGTCCGTCTCAAGAGCTTGTTCGACGATGGCGTGTACGAGAAGGTGCAACTACCGAGCGTCACGCCCGATCCGCTGAAATTCCGCGATGGCCGCCGCTATACTGACCGCATTAAGGATGCGCGTTCAAAAACCGACATGGATGATGCCGTGCTGGTCGGAGAGGGGCTCCTGGATGACCGGGTCACAGTGGCGGCAGCCCAGGATTTTCGATTTATGGGCGGTTCGCTCGGCATGGCGGCCGGAGAGGCTGTCATCGCGGGCATGTTGCGGGCGGTGGAGCTGAAGGCGCCATTTATCCTGTTTGCCGCATCGGGCGGGGCCCGCATGCAGGAGGGCATTCTATCGCTTATGCAGATGCCGCGCACGACGATCGCCGTACAGCGTCTGCGCGAACACGGGCTTCCCTACATCGTCGTTCTCACCGATCCGACGACAGGGGGGGTCACTGCCTCCTACGCCATGTTGGGCGACATCCAGATTGCCGAGCCCGGTGCATTGATCTGTTTTGCGGGGCCGCGCGTTATCCAGCAAACCATCCGTGAGCAATTGCCGGATGGCTTCCAGCGTGCCGAATACCTGCTCGAGCACGGCATGATCGATATGGTTGTGCATCGCCACGAGATGCGCGACACGCTTGCCAATATCACGCGCACGTTGATGGTCAAGAGGCTCGAAGCGTCAGCGGACAAGGATATTGCAGACGGTGTCGTGAACGGGACGCTGGTACCGTTGGCCAGCGGAGCGCTTGGCGATGGTGTGGATGAACAGTCAGTTATTGAGCTGGGTGATGATTTCACGGAGACGTCGCCGCGGACAGCGACCAATGGCGCCAAAGCCAACGGAGCCACCGCGGATGCGTCGGAGACGGATGGTGATGTCGAACCGCCGACGGGGCCGCCTACGGCAACAGACGAACACCGTGGTGATAACAAGCAAACCTGATAACCCCGGTAGCCGAATTGAGTTGGGCGGGTCGCGCTGCTGCCTTTCGGACCTTGGATGACGTAGACCGCGGCGAATCGTACTATTCCATCGCCAAATGCAACAGAACTGAAGCCGCGCAGTAAAGGTCGGCGCACATTGGCGCGCAGGTGAGAGGGTCGATGTTGAATCAGACCGGAGACCAGTCATCACTGGCGCTGGCGCAACGGCAGCACCCGTATCTCATCGATCTTTCGTTGGACCGGATTCGAAAACTGCTTGATGCCCTGGGCCGGCCGCAGGACCGACTGGCACGGGTCATTCACGTTGCCGGCACCAATGGCAAAGGATCAACCATCGCGTTTCTGCAGGCAATGTTTCTGGCCAGTGGCAAGCGCGTTCATGCCTACACGTCTCCTCATCTGGTCCGCTTCAACGAGCGTATCCAGCTGGCCCAAACCGATGGCGCGACGCGGGCCATCACTGACAGTGAATTGGACGACGTTCTGAAGCGGGTCATGACGGTCAACGGCGATGATCCGATGACGTTTTTCGAGATTACGACGGCAGCTGCCTTGCTTGCGTTTGCCGAGACGCCTGCCGACGTCGTTCTGCTGGAAGTCGGCCTGGGCGGGCGTCTGGATGCCACCAATCTGATTGACCGCCCGGCCGTCAGTGTCATTACGCCGATTTCGATCGACCATGCCGACCGCCTCGGCGGCACCCTTGAGCAGATCGCGTTCGAGAAGGCCGGTATTTTGAAGACGGATATCCCGGCTGTGATTGCGCCCCAGCCGCCGGAAGCGATGTCGTCCATCCAGCAATCAGCCGATCGTATCGGAAGCCGTCTCATCCGGCACGGAGAACACTACGACGCATTTGAAGAAGGCGGTCGCCTCGTGTTCCAGGATCAGCAACACCTTTTGGACCTGCCGTTGCCGGCGCTTATCGGACGCAACCAGATCGTCAATGCCGGCGTTGCGGTAGCAACCGTGTTGGAGTTTTCTGGCGGTCGATTTGCAGCGAGCGCGATTGAGGACGGTTTGCGGGCGGCCCAGTGGCCGGCACGGTTTTCAATGCTGGTTGGCGAGCCCTTTGATGATTGGCACGACGAGGGAACCGAGCTCTGGCTGGACGGCGGACACAATCCGGCGGCGGCACAGAGCCTGGCCCAAACGCTGGCCGATCTCGAAGAGCGCGCGCCCAAGCCGACCTATCTCGTAGTGGGCATGATGCAGCATAAAGATCCGTTGGGATTTTTCGCGGCGTTCAAAGGATTGGTTAGAGCGGTAAGGACCGTGCCGATTGCCGGCCAGGTCAATGCAATGCCGGCAGAAGAACTCGCCGAGGCTGCCCGCCAGGCGGGGCTTGAAGCTGAAGCGATTGGCGATCCTTGCGCGGCAGTGCAGGCTATCGATATGAGCGACGGCAGCGCCAAGCGTGTCCTGATCTGCGGCTCACTCTATCTGGCGGGCAACATCCTCGGCCAGGCAGCCGAACTGCGATCGTAGGCTGATGCAAGCACGAAAAACCCGGTTCCAGGTTGGAACCGGGAGTGATGACTGGAAATCGCCTGTACCGAATGTCGGTTGAGTTGACGATGCTGTCCGATCAGACCGACTCTTTGATCCATGCTTCCAATTTGGACTTCTGAACCAGAGCGCCGGTGTGGCGAGCCGCCACCTCGCCGTCCTTGAACATGATCAGTGTCGGCATTGCCTGAATCTGATACCGGCTGGTGATCTCGGGGTTGTCGTCAACATCGATCTTGGCGATCTTGACCTGGCCTTCCATGTCTTTCGCCACTTCCTCCAAGGCCGGTGCCATCGCCTTACATGGACCGCACCACTCGGCGAAGAAGTCGACGAGAACGGGCTGCGAGGATTGCAGGACTTCCGTCTCGAAATCGGCGTCTGAAACAGTAGAATGGGCCATGGTGGTGATCTCCAAAGCAATTATGGGCCAACAGCGTTCGCGACTGCTACGGAAGGTAGGGAGGGGCCTAGACACCGTCAAGGTGTGATGTTTTGAGTGACCAAAGTCTCTGTTGATGATCGTCCAGAACCTCGTCAGGGATCGGCATCAGGCGTGCACCATCTGTCCAGAGGATTGCCGCATGCACAGGTTGGTCCTGGAAAATTTGTTGAATTGCAAGGCGATAGGCCGCCATCTGCAGCAAGTAGCTATCGGCGATTTGGTCCACTTCCCGTGGCGGTGGTCGATTGGTCTTGTAGTCGATGATCAGAATCTCGTGAGGTGATCGTGATAGTCGGTCGATCTGCCCCGTGAGCCGCAGCGGCGGACCTTCGCCCTTAGGCCGCGGAATTTCGGCAACGATGGGCACTTCCGCCTCGGAGCCCGGCCCGAAGACGGCTGCGAAGTCCGGCGCCCGCATCACCGCCAGCACCTCTCGAACAATACTGTCTTGAACCCGCTGGCTGAGGACGTCTCCGCGTTGCGTGACGAAGGCGCGGGCCGCCGCCTCGCGCATGTCATCGTCAAAGTTGGGCAGATGCTCCAACAGGGCGTGTGTGAGCAAACCGCGCAGGAAGCGATAGTCGCGGGCCATCGCTCTCGGCGACGGTGATGCTGGCTCGCTTGCGATTTCAGCCGATGTGCGCACCGACTCGCGGTCAAGCGGCTCCCCCTCGGTGTCAGCCTCGAGCGGCAGAATTCGAGAGGGGGCAAGTGGAATGACCAACTGCGGCTCCGTCGGCGCTTTGCGCTCGAACAATTCGGGACGCGGCGTGGCCGTTGCCGCTCTCTCGGCATCGGTTTTCGGCTTCGAGACCTCAACCGTCTGCGGGCTCTCCAGGCGCCAGACCGTGTCGCCGAAACTGTTGGTGATCTCATCGCATTGGCCGCTGAGTGCATTGTCGATGATGTCATACCAGCACGTATCCGGTCGTTTCGTTTTGCCCTCGAAGCCGGCGACGTAGATGCGGTCCCGCGCGCGGGTCAATGCAACATAAAGCAGGCGATTGTTTTCTTCTGTTTCATCGCGTTTCTTGGCGCTTCGCCCCGCCTTGATCTGCGGCAGTTTCGAGGATGCCTTGATGGCCCATGCGACCGGGCCGGCTTCATCTTTGTGCTGATCAGGGTCAGTCAGGTGAACGAGCGGTGGGACCTCCCCTGCGCCTGGCGCCGAGCAGGTATCCGGCAAGAAAACGATCGGTGCCTCCAAGCCTTTGGCACCGTGCACGGTCATTACTCGGACTTCCTCACGGCCCTTCTCCATGTCCCGCTTGATGATCCGCTCGCCATCGCGCAGCCAGCAAATGAAGCCCTGCAGGGACGCCGGCGCCTGATCATCGAACTGCAACGCAAGGTTCATGAACTCGTCGATGGGATCGGCGGCGTCTGGACCGAGGCGTGACAACAGCTGGGCGCGGCAGCCGTCCCGGTCAAGCAGCGTCGCAAAGAATTCGTACGG